>JAEKLQ010000029.1 GCA_019509785.1 Fibrobacterota bacterium
CAACGAACTCCCGACCGTAGGAACGGAATTCGGGCTGGGTACAGGCACCGTCGTGGAGATGGGGACTGGTATGGCCGTTGGCGCCGAAACAACGGGCGCGTTCGAGAAAAGAGGCGCGGAGGCCAGGCTCTTGTCCCGCGTCCACACCGATTCGGCGGACTGGCCTAGGCTCTTTCCGAAAATGGAGTCGCCAGATGCGGACGAGAGCGGTTTCCGGAAAAGCCCTTCGGTGAATGATCGCTCTTGGGGGGGCGGATCGATAAGCAGAGGCGCCGCCTCGGGTTCTTTCGCGAAAGCCAATTCAGGAAGTTTGTCAGCGGTCTTTTCCACCGGCCTTGAGGGCGGTTCGACGGCGGGCTTTTCTAGGGGAGCGGCTGCCACGGAATGGTCGGGATTCCGGTTCGGAGCAAGGCTGGAACCGCCTGGCAGCTTGACGTTCAGGGATTCCGGAGGCGATTCATGCCCTTCGGAAAATTCGGAAACGATTTCATAAAGGCCGTTGATCAGATTGCGCTTGTTCTTATCCAGCTCCGAGCGCAAATTGGTTTCGATGAAGCGCAGTTCTTCTTCCTTCTTGATCAGCTTTTCCGTGCTCTTGGCCAGCTCTCGCAGCTTGGATTGCGATTCCATGAGGGTACGCTTGACGTCCGCCAATTCCTGGGTGCGCTTCTTGTACTCCTCCATCATTTTCCGGGAATCCTCGGAAAGATGGTTGATCTTGTCTTCCTTCTCCTTGGCCACGTCCAGTCGCTGCTGATAATGATCCAGCACTAGTTTGAGCGTTCCGTCCGCATCTCCCTTGCCGGAGAGGCGCTTAAGGTCCCCCAAAGCGAGTTCGCACAGCTCCTTCTCGCGCCGCACGATGTTTTCCGTCGCGCCATAGATTTCTTGTTGCTGGTTGTTCTCGTACGCCGTGGTCAGTGCGTGGAAGATCTTGTTGTCCTGCAGCTTCGGCTTGACCAAGCCCTGCTCCTTGGAGATGAATCCCCAATCCTGGACCGTTTTCATGCGCCGGCTCCTTTATCCGATCAGGCCCGCTTGACCTGCTAATTCGGTATACTCCTTGAATTGTCTTATAGCTTGGAGGTCCCGGTCAGCATGGATCTTGTCTTGATCCCGGAAGCCGAACTCCACCGCGCTTTTGAGGTAATGGAGGCTATCATCGAAATTATGGTTGCGCGCGTGGCAGCAAGCCAGGTTGTAAAGGCAATCGGGATCGTCCGGAACCTCCCGCAGCAGGCTTTCCAGGACGGCAATTGCCTGCTCCGTTTCTCCGCGCTCCGATAATATCCCCGCCAGTTCGAAGGCCGCGGCCCGCGAGGCGGGATCCAATTCCAGGGCCTTGCGGAGCCGGGATTCCGCCAGTTCAGGAGCGCCGCTTTGCTGGAGCATGCGCCCGAGCAGCGCCAGGTTGGAGGCGGTCTCCCCTTCGGCGACCAGCAGGGACTCCAGGTGGGCAATCGCATCTTGGGTGCGCCCCAGCTTCCAAGCTCCCAGGATAAGGAGTTTGCGGTCCGCCGGACTTAGGGCTCCGTCCGGCTTCCGTTGCAAGTGCTGAACGCAAAGCGGCGTTTCCCCCGCTTCCATCAGGAGGGAAAGGCAAGCGGTAACCTCCTCGTCCCCTATCTCCGGGTTGGCCAGCACGCGCTTGAGCAGCGCTACCGCCTGGACTGGTTCCGATTCTTGCAGGTGCAGACGGGCCAGGGCCAGTAATGTAGATATGTGATTAACGTCGCGTTTTAAAATTTCCTGGAATACTTCGCGCGCCGACCGGAATTCCTTCGCGGCCAAGTGGATTCGCCCAAGCAAATAGAAGGCTTCCATGTTTCCTGGATTTAACCGCAACAACCGCTCCACGTCGCGCCGGCCCTGGGAGGTCTCCCCTTTTTCCAGGCGGATGATCGCCATGTTCATCCAGGCGGCCTCGAAATTCTCGTCCTTGCGTACGCATAGGGAGAAGTCGGTCAGCGCCTCGTCTAGGTGGCCTAAGCGGTAGGCCATGTTGGCCCGATTGAACAGCGCATCTACGTATTCGGGGGCTTCCGAGTAGGCGCGATCGAAAAGCTGACGGGCTTTGGCGGCATCCCCTTCGAGATGGGCGATTTCTCCTAGACAGTTCCAGAACGAGGCGTGGCCGGCTTTACGTGATAGGCCCTCTTGGCAAATGACTTTAGCTTGCGCCAATTCCCCGAGCTTCAAGTGGCAATTGGCGAGGTCGATCAGGCCATGGATGTCCTCGGGAAAACTTGCTCGATAGGCTTCCAGGATGCGTTTCGCTTCATCGAAGTTGCCGGAATAGAAAAGGGCATTCCCCAGGTTAAGATGATAGCCAGGAAGAGGTTTTTCATCGCGCGCCAGCTTGAAGAACCGGGCCGCCACGGGATAGGCTTTCTCTTGCATGGCCAATTCACCCATGGAGTTGAACCATCGGTGATCGGCTTGCCCGGTCTTTTCCAGCTTGGCCAAGGTTTGCCGCATAGCCGCTGCAAGTCCCTTAACCTTCTGGTTTTCATAGAGATCCCATAAAGCTGTGGGGTTTTAAGAAACCAGGGTCGCTCCCTAATTCAAAGGACCGGGCTGTCAGCCGCGCATTCCCGTAGGAAGGGAAAGATTGGAACGGATTGGGGGAAAAGTGGTTGGGATGCAAGGATTCGAACCTCGATAACCAGATCCAGAATCTGGAGTCCTGCCATTGGACGACATCCCAAGGTGGCCAAAAGGTTAAAAATCTTGCTGAACCCGGTCAACGCGGACCACATGTACGGGCAGGGGTCTGTCGCATGTCCGGTTATCCTTCGGTCAGATTTCTGGCCAGTGCTGGTCTTATTAAGGTCAATAAGAAGGGCCATTGGGATGAGTTGTGGCATTGTCGTTCCGAAAAGATGGAGAATAAAAGAAGTCAACTTGCGAACCGGAAAATACCCAATAAATGTTAAAGCTTTCCGCAAGTTTACCGAGTAGTTTAGAGAGGGGTCGCCCCGCAGAGACCAACCCTGGCAACGAAGGAGTGGGTTGAATATGAAGCACGCCGCGCGTCACGAATCCATCAAGGACAAGATACCCTTCCTAAAGGGACGACCTGATCGGGAATTCCCGATTTCCAAAGACGATTTGATCAACCTCCAGATCGCATTGGAGATCCACCGCGACGTCTCCTCGTTCTGGATGGACAAGCACATCTTCAAGTAACCTCCAGGTGCCTTCCTAGCCGCGGCCCCCCGGCCGCGGCTTCTTCTTTGACCCCCTTTCCTCTTTCCACTCCTCGCTTAGTTTACCAGTTTTCCCTAGGGCTCCGGAGTCTTGTCGCTCCGGCTCCCGCTTGTGGGGAGACCGATCATCGCATCAAAATCCCGCTATGCCTTCTTAAGGCCCTACCTAAGGCGACAAATGGTCCCCATCCTGCTCGGGTGGATCCTGGTTCTTGTTTCAACCGGTCTCGATCAAGTCTCGCCTTGGATGGTGAAGGTAATCCTGGATGGCTTGCAATCCGGAAAAGGCTTTCCGGCCGTTCGTTGGCCGGTGGGCGCCATCTTGTTGGCCACGGTAATCAGCGGGCTGCTCCTATTCTTCCAGCGCCTGTGGGTAATCCGGGCCTCGCGTACCATCGAGTATGAATTACGCAGGGATTTGTTCTCGGGGCTGATGCTGCAACCCAAGCGTTTCTTCGATCGGAATTCGATCGGCGACGTCATGTCGCGCGCCACCAACGATCTCGATCGGGTACGCGATCTCGCCGGACCCGCGGTATTGCACCTGGCGCGCATGGGATGCCTTGCCGTTTTCACGACCATCGCCCTGGCCCGCTTGGATTTCCGTCTCATGTGGCTGGGACTCTTGCCCGCCTTGCTCATGCCCCTCGTGGCCAACGTATTCCTGAAGCGCATGTACGGCCTGTTCGGAGGCATACAGAAGAGCCTGTCATCGCTGAATTCTTTTCTCCAGGACACCATTTCCGGGATACAAGTGGTAAAAGCCTATGGGAAGCAGGATGAATTCTCAACCAAGCTCACCCGCACCTCCATGGATTTGCGGGACGCTTCCATGAAGGTGGCCTATTCCAACTCGGCCATCTGGCCCGGTATCGGGGCCCTCGGGGCCATCGGGCTGGTGCTTGTAACCTGGGTGGGCGGCCGCATGGTTATCCGCGATGCCATCAGCCTGGGAACGTTATCGGCGGCCATCCTCTATCTGCTGCGCTTGCAGTTCCCCCTCATCGGACTCGGTTGGGTGGCGAGCATGATCCAGCGGGCGAACGTGTCCATCGACCGCCTGGCCGCATTAAGGGGCTCATTCCAGGTGGATCCTTCCACTATTCCGGGCGGCGCGGAAAAGGCCCTGGAAGCCATGGACGGGGTGCGCGCGCGGAACGGACTCTCGCAACACCCGCCGGCGTTGGAACTGCGGAATCTTTTTTTCGAATACGAAGTTCCTCCGGCCAAGGCCGTCCCGGCGAAACCGGAAAAGGGCTTGGCATCCAAAGGAGCGGCCGCCAACAATGGCACGGCGCCGACAGCGGTTAAGGACGGGGTTCAGGTTGCGACTCTCCTCCACCCCGCTCTAGATGGGATCAATCTGAAAATCCCGGCAGGCTCGTCCTTGGGGATCGTCGGGCCCACGGGCGCGGGAAAGACCACGCTCATGCATGTCCTGTGCGGCATTTATGCCCCGCCTCCCGGAACGCTTTTCCTCGATGGGGTTCCCCGGGAAGGCATTCCGGATTCAGAATGGCTACGGCATTTCGCCTACGCCCCCCAGGACGGGTTCCTATTCTCCGCCAGCATCCGCAGCAATATCGACATGGGCCATGGCGCGAGATCGGAGCATACGGCTGAGGAAGCCGCGGCCTGGTCGGCGCTTTCCCGCGACCTGGGCCAATTCCCCCAAGGCTACGATTCCATGCTGGGCGAGAAGGGTATCAACCTGAGCGGTGGTCAACGGCAGCGCGTAGGCCTGGCGCGGGCCCTGCTGGCCAATCCGCTCGTATTGGGATTGGACGATACCCTTTCGGCACTGGATACCGAGACCGAATCTCTGGTTCTCGACCAGTTACGCAAGCATTTCGCCGGGCGCACGGTGCTCATCGTATCGCATCGCTATTCCGCCGTCATGGGTTGCGACAATATCGTATTCCTGGCCGACGGGAAGATCCTGGAGCAGGGAACCCATGCGGAATTGCTCCGCAAGGGCGGCGCCTATGCTTCGGTATGGGAGAAGCAGCGCCTTAGCACGGCGCTGGAATTGGATTAGCCATGGCAGATCGCAAAGAATATCTCAGCGAAGATAAGGTCGCCCGCTTCCTGGATCGCAACTTATGGTTGCGCTTGGTTTCCCTGGCGAAGGGCCATAAATCCACGGCTCTCACTGCCTTTTTCTTCCTCATCACTTCGGAACTGCTGCCGGTGCTCCAGCCCCGGGTTTTGCAACGGATGATCGACGGCCCCATTAAGCATAAGGACTTGGCCGGCATCGCTCCTTATATGACGGCCTTCGTGGCTTTGGTACTGGTTTCCGGCGCCTTCGAGTACTTCCGCGCCGTGGCCAGCCAAAAGCTCGGGCTCTTCATCATCCATGAGCTGCGCGTGCGCATCTTCGCGCGCCTGCAGGGTTTCAGCATGGACTTTTTCCACCGCACGCCGGTGGGACGCCTGATGACCCGCCTGGGGAACGACATCGACTCCTTGAGCGGCATGTTCACGGAAGGCCTCATCGAGTTGCTCGGCGCCCTTCTGATGATCGCCTATGCCGTGGGCTTTATGCTCTGGCTGGATTGGCGATTGGCCCTGGCCTCCCTCGCGGTGCTCCCCCTCATGATCTTGACCACCTCTATTTTCCGCGAGAAGGTTCGCCAGAACAATACCGTTATCCGGGGTCTTTTGGCCGAGCTTAACTCCATCATGCAGGAAAGCTTGGCGGGTATCCACATCGTCCGCATCTTCGGCCGCGTGGCCGAGCAGGTCCGCAAGTTCGACGAGGTGAACCGGCGGACCCGCGTGGAATGGTTCAAGAACGTCAAGTATTACTCGGTTTTCTTCCCGGTCATCTCCGGCTTAACCGAACTATCCTTGGCCATACTCTATTTCGCAGGCGCCTGGCTTTTCTTCCGGGGATCGGTCTCGATCGGCACCTTGGTGGCCTTCTCCTGGTACACGGGCTTGTTCTTCCGGCCCTTGCGGGAGTTGAGCGACAAGATCACCGCCTTGCAAAGCGCCTTGGCCGCGGCGGAACGCGTCTTCACCCTGTTCGATACCGAAGCCGCCCTGCCTTCCGGGAGCCGGGTCGATTTTCCCGATCGGCCGACTCTGCGCTTCGAGAACGTGTCTTTCGGCTATGATCCCGGGAAACCGGTGCTGAAAGAGGTGAGCTTCGTCGTCGAACCGGGCGAATCGGTCGCCATCGTAGGCGCTACCGGAAGCGGAAAAAGCACCACCATCTCGCTATGCAATAAGTTTTACTTGCCGGACTCGGGGAGCATCAGCGTCGGTGGGCGAAGCATCGTGGAATTCGAGGACCGGGCCCTGCGGAAGCATATCAGCCTCATTTCCCAGGACGTGTACTTGTTTTCGGAAACCGTAGCCTTCAACGTGGCGTTGGGTCCGGACTTCGATCTTGCGCGGGTAGAAGAAGTCTGCCGGTACGTGAACGCCCATGACTTCATCGCGCGGATGCCGGACGGCTATCGGACCCGGCTCAAGGAACGCGGCGAGAACCTGTCTGCGGGACAGCGTCAGCTTTTGGCCTTCGCCCGGGCCTTGTATCACCGGCCTAAGATCCTTTTACTGGATGAAGCGACTTCCTCCGTGGACACAGCTACGGAAGGCCTGGTGCAAGAGGCTTTGGAAAAAATCCTCCGCGATATGACATCGATTGTCGTTGCTCACCGGCTTTCAACCATCCAGAAGGCAACCCGCATCTTGGTCATGCATAAAGGGCGAATCCGCGAGCAGGGAACGCACCAGGAGTTATTAAGACTTGGGGGGATATACCATAAGCTCTATCAGTTGCAAGACTTTGACGGGAGTGCTGAACCCAAACTAGAGGATATCCGTGCAGCTGCAAATAAATCGGGGGCTTCAGAAACTCGTCCGGCTTGACATCATGAATTCGTCGCACAGGCGCAATACGCTTTTTTGAGCGTTGAACCGGCATAATAGACGCAACATACACAACTGGTGTATAATTAGTCATCAAAAACGAACTGCTTGCCCTGAATTCTTGATTTTTGCGAGGAAAATCCTATACTTGTGGCGAATAGAGAGATGTCCGAGTGGTTTAAGGTACATGCTTGGAAAGCATGTTGGGAGTAAAATCCCACGGGGGTTCGAATCCCCCTCTCTCTGCCAACTGTAATAGGCCCAACCACTTAGGGCTTTAAAGGAGTCCCAGTGTCCAAGCATCAGCACCTCTCTCTTGAAACCTGCTATAGCAAGGATCTTTCTCCGTTCAAAACGGTCATCATGACTTCGCAAGAAGCCCGCTTCATCAACGAACAGGCCAATCTCGGCTTTATCAAGCTGAATGATAAGCCCACTACCATCGCCATCCAGAAGTTCAAGGACAACCGGCTGGAGCTCATTAACGACGTCGAAACGGTCTAATTCCGGGGCGAAATGGCCTCTTGAGGCCGTTTCCGGTGCTCAGGCCGAGAGGAGCGGGATGGGTCTTGAGGGGAAGAACGTCCTAATCGGCGTATCCGGAAGCATTTCCGCGTACAAAGCTTGCGATCTGGTACAGCGCCTCAAGGACGAAGGCGCGACGGTTCGGGTCATCATGACCCCGAGCGCGGCCAAACTCATCCATCCCAATACTTTCGCGGCGCTAACGGGTTGGCGCGTGCCCGTAGATGGCTGGTCGGGAGTTGAATCCGGAGCGATGGATCACATCGACTTGGCCCGCTGGGCCGACCTATACGTATTGGCGCCTTGCACCGCCCATACCTTGGCGGAACTCGCCCATGGCTTGACCGGCTCCCTGCTTTCCTTGGTGTACCTGGTCTTCGCAGGGAATGCCTATATCGCCCCGGCCATGAATTCGATTATGCTGGCAGCGACCGCTACGCAAAGGAACTTGAGGCTCCTGCGGGAAAAAGGGGACGTCATCCTTCCTACGGGAGAAGGCGTTTTGGCTTGCGGCGAAGAAGGCCACGGGAAGCTGCTGGACGTGACGCATATCATCGCTTATCTGAAAAGCCATCGGGCCCTACCCGGCCGGCACGGGTCGGTGCAAGGTAAACGCGTATTGATCAGCCTAGGGCACACCCGGGAAAAATGGGATGACGTACGGTTCCTTTCGAACCGGAGCAGCGGGAAGACGGGTCTGGCCCTGGCCAGGGCATTCCACTTGAGCGGTGCGCTGGTCACGGTCGTCGCAGGTAACACCGATGATCCGGTAACGCCGGGGTTTCCTGCCGTGAGGGTGGAGACTTCGGAAGACTTCCGCCGCGAGATGCTGGCGCGCCAGGCGGAAGCCGACGTGATCATCATGGCGGCGGCCCTTGCCGATTTCGTCCCCGCCCAAGCGCATGTCGGCAAGCAAAAGGATTCCAGGTCCTTAGCCCGCATGGAATTGAAGGCGTTCCCTAACGTTCTAAGCGAGCTCGGCCAGAAGAAGCATGAAGGACAGATTCTCGTGGGATTCGCGTTGGAAACCACCGATCCCATCCGCCATGCCGAGGCCAAGATGCGCGAGCGCAATTGCGATCTGATGGTGGTGAACAATCCCGTTTCCGCCGAGACCGGATTCGGCCGTGGACACGTAATGGCCGCGGTGTTGGATGGCCGTACCGCCCACCCGCTTGCGGAATGGGACAAGGACGATCTCGCCGCAGCGGTGGTAGCCGCGGTAGCGGTCCGGTTGGGGGCTTAATGGCGCCCTCCGAACTCCTTCTACGCGCTTATCTGGAGGCCCAATCCGAGCTAGGCTGCGACGAGGTAATCCTCCCCTACCCCTTGACGCGGAAATCCGGCTCCACTGGAACGGAATCCATGCCGATCCCTTCGGGATTTGAAAACGAGTCCGGTCGCGCCATCGTCCCGGCGTTAGCGAAAAGGTCTCCCGCAATTGACCTAAGGAACGATAGCGAAGCTTTCCACCAGAGGGAGGCGGTCGCCTCTTCGCCGGAAGGATTGTTGGCTTCCTTGGAACGGGCGCTAGCCGAACCGTCTTCCAGCGTCGGCCGCGAAGCCTCGACCCATGCGCGAACGGAGTCCGTCGCCTTGCCGGCCTTCCCCGATCTGGATGCCTACTGGACCCACTTGGAGGCCCATCCGGGGGCGGCCGCAGGCGATCCGGGGGCAGCGGTTGTCCGCGTGGTGCGGGGTCACGGCCCTGCGGGGGCGCCATTGGCGCTTGCCGGCCTCGAGCCGGGGGAGGCGGATGCTGCCGCGGGACTCGCGTTCCAAGGCGATGCCGGAAGCCTACTGGCGAAAATGCTGAAGGCGATCCATTTGGATGCCGCGGTTTGTTATCAAACCAACCTCGTAAAGGCGTCCCGGGTCGGCCGTGCGACGCGCCGTGACCTGGCTCGGCTGCTCCCTTGGTTTCACGCCGAGCTTGCCTTGGCCCGCCCCCCTTTCGTGCTCCTCCTGGGCGAAGCTTGCGCACAAGCGGTGCTTAAGACCGGTAAAACCCTTGAGGAGTTGCGCCAGGAACCCTTCCGCATGGAAGGACGGGAATTCGTCGCGACCTACCATCCGGCGGATCTCCTGGCGCGCGAAGAGTTGAAGCGGAAAGCCTGGGAAGATTTACAGTGGTTGCGGAAGCGCATGACGGAAGGCCTTTGAGATGAGTTCGGAAGCGGGATTCGCCCAGGGACAGGCCCTCGGGGAAGGCGGAGCGGGTCGCGGCGAGGCCGGTATCGCCCGGTCCGATGCCGGGCCTTCCAGGAACGAGGGCGGATCCCAGCGAGGCGACGGTTTTCGCGGAGGGATGTCGACCTTCCGGGTGCCCCCTCAGGCCATCGAGGTGGAAAAGCATGTGATCGGCGCTTTGTTCCTTGACTCGGATGCCGTGGGCGATGCGCTGGAAACGCTGAAGCCCGAGGACTTCTATCTCGAGAAACACCAGGTGATCTACGAAGCGGTGGCAAGCTTGTTCGAGAAGAACACGCCCGTCGATCTCATCACGGTTTCCGAAGCCTTGCGGAAAAACCAGAAGTTCGACGTGGCCGGCGGCGATGCCTACCTGATGGAGATATCCGCCGAGGTGGTCTCTTCGGCCAACGTGGCCCAGCATTGCGGCATCATCAAGGAAAAGGCCCTGCTGCGGGGCCTGATCGGTTCGGCGACCCGCATCCTGGAACGGGCCTACGACGGGAGCCAAGAGCCGGGCGAGATCATGGACCAAGCCGAGGGCGAGATCTTCGCCATCAGCGAGTCCACCATCAAGCAGGGTTTCATCCCCATCAAGCGAATCCTGTCGGACACCTTCAAGCTCATCGAAAGCTATTCGAAGGGCGAGATCATCGGCGTGCCCTCGGGATTCAAGGACTTCGACTCGATGACCTCCGGCTTCCAGAAGACGGATTTGATCATCCTGGCCGGGCGCCCCGCCATGGGCAAAACGGCGCTGGCCTTGTCCATGCTGGCGAACGCGGCCATCGATCATAAGAAGACCGTCGCCTTTTTCTCCCTGGAAATGGGTCGCGAGCAATTGGTGCAACGTATCCTTTGCCGCCAGGCCCAAGTCAACATGCACCTCCTGCGTACCGGCCGGCTTCCCCAGCGGGATTTCCCCCGCCTTTCGATCGCGGTAGGGCCCATCAGCGAGGCCAAGGTCTTCATCGATGATCATCCGTCCCTGAATATCCTGGAATTGCGGGCCAAATGCCGGCGGCTCAAGGCCCAGCAGGGCCTGGACATGATCATGGTCGATTACCTGCAATTGATGCAAGGCGCCGGCAGGCAGGAAAACCGGCAGCAGGAAATCTCGCAGATCTCCCGCGGCCTTAAAGGACTGGCCAAGGAGCTCGAGATCCCGGTGGTGGCGCTTTCGCAGTTGTCCCGTTCGGTGGAGCAACGCGGCGGCGACGGGGAGCCTAAGCTATCCGATCTGCGGGAATCGGGCGCTATCGAGCAGGACGCGGATTTGGTCATGTTCGTCTACCGCGATGAGGTCTATAATAAGGAAGCCGAGAAAGGGAAGGCCAAGATCATCCTGGCCAAGCAGAGAAATGGGCCCACGGGCGAAGTTCCGCTTACCTTCATATCGGACTATGCTTCCTTCGTCAATTATTCCGGGCGCGCGCCCGAACCCGACGGGTTCTGAAGCGCGTCCGATGGGTGTTGCGCATGCAAGGTGAGACCGCGCGGCCGGCGGACGGGCCCTCGGCGACCGCCTTCCTGGAGACCCTGGGATCATCGGCCCGCCGGCTGTTTTCCCTGCTGATGGAGGGGCTGGCCCAGCGCATCGCCCGCGTGGGCGAGGTGTTTATCCTCTTCGGGAGGATCCTGAAAAGGGCGCCGCTTATCTTCCTCAATCCAGGCCTTACCGTAGAGCAGATCATCCGCATCGGCACCTCTTCCCTGCCCCTGGTTATCGTGATTTCCTTTTTCATCGGCGCGGTGTCGGCTATCCAGGCCCAGTACCAGTTCCGGGGATTCGTCCCGGCCAATTACCTGGGTACGGCCGTTTGCAAGCTGGTCATCATCGAATCGGGCCCGGTGCTGACGGCCCTGGTCTTGGCCGGCCGCGTGGGATCGGCCATCGCCGCGGAAATCGGGACCATGAAAGAAAAGGAAGAGCTGGACGCCATGACCGTCCTCGATCTCGATCCCCTCCGCTATCTGGCGATGCCGCGCTTCTTGGCCGGGATCCTGGTCTTCCCCCTGCTTGTAATCGTATCCGACTTCCTATCCATCATCGGGGGCTGGATCATCACCACCTTGGTGCTGAAGGTGACGACCGCCACCTACGTATTCGGGTTGCGCTTCCTGTTCCAGCCTTACGACGTTTTCACCAGCATGGTGAAGGCGATGGTATTCGGCGGCATCGTGGTCCTGATGGGCTACCATCACGGGATCACGGCCGGCCCGGGGGCCAAGGGCGTGGGACAGGCATCCATGCGCTCGGTGGTTTCCTCGTGCATGCTGATCTTGATCGTGGACTTCCTCATCGTCTACATCGCATATTGAAACGGACATGAACGGCGAAGCGCTCATAGAGCTCAGGCATCTGCAGAAATCCTTCGGGCCGCAGAAGGTCCTCCGGGACGTGAACCTGGAGATCCGCCGCGGCGAGACCATGGTCATCATCGGTAGCTCCGGCGGGGGGAAATCGGTGATCCTGAAGCACTGCATCGGGCTCTTGCAGCCGGATGGCGGCGAGGTTATCGTGGACGGGAAGATCATTTCCAGCCAGGATCGAATCGACGTAAAGACCATCCGCAAACGGATGGGGATGCTTTTCCAGGGCGCGGCCCTCTTCGATTCCATGAACGTCGGCGAGAACATTAAGTTCGCGGTGCGGGAGCACAATAAAGATCTCCGGGAATCGGATTTGGATCGGATCGTGGCCGAGACCTTGCACATGATCAACCTGAATCCGGATTTCCGCTTCAAGGTCCCCAGCGAGTTGTCGGGAGGCATGAAGAAGCGGCTGGGATTGGCGCGGGCCATCGCCTTGAAGCCCGAGATCCTGCTTTACGACGAGCCCACGACGGGCTTGGATCCGATTACCTCGGACGTGATCAACGACCTCATAATCGATATGCAAGCCAAGCTGGGGGCCACCAATATCGTCGTGACCCATGACATGGTCTCGGCCTATAAGATCGCGGATCGGATCGCCATGCTTTTGGACGGCCGCATCATTTTCGTGGGAACCCCGGAGGAGACGCGCGCGACCTCCAATCCTTACGTTAGGCAATTCATCAACGGCCAGCGCAAGCTATTGCCCGAAGCCGATTAGGATTTTCCCGCTCCGGTCCCGATAGGATCGGCTTCCCCCCTCGTTACGCTCCTCCCCCATTAACGTTCGCTTTCCCGACACGGCATGCGGTCGTGAACGCGGTTTGCCCTGCGCGGGCGCTCTTCTTTCTTTCAAAGGAGAGGGCACTTCCCGTCCTTCCAGCCTAGGAGGAAAAGATGGCTTACCAAGACGACAAGTACCACCGGCACGCGCAAGTAGACGCTTGGGAGCATTTGCTGGGATATGCCGTTCTCGATCGGCAGGGCGACAAAATAGGCACGGTCAAAGCCTTGTGGGAGGACTATACGCGGCAGCCCGCCTACCTGGGCATTGCCACGAGTTGGTTGGATCTGGGGCGGATCCACTTGGTCCCGGCGCAATTCGCGACGCTGTCCGAGCGGCATAAGTGCTTGCGCTTGTCCTTCCCGGCGGATGTGGTGAAAGGCGCGCCCGAATGCCATGCCAGCGATGAAATCACGTTATCCGGTGAAACGAAAATCCGCGATTACTACGACCGTAAAGGCATCGGGACCAGCTGGGGACGCGGCCACGGGGAGATGACCGATACCAGCTTGCGCGAGGATCGGCCCGTCCGATCCGCTGATTGGACCGCCCGCGATCGTCGCGAGGAGCCGGAAGAGAACCGTAGCATCAAGGATAAAATCCGCGACGCGGTGGATGAGGGGAAAGCCAAGCTCTCGCAGGAATCGAAACCCGATTCTCCCGAAACCTATGATCGGGCTGAGAGGGAAATGGGGTTGCCCTTCGATACGGAAAGGCCCGCCTTACGCAAGATTTATCACGAAACCCCCGTTGCGGAACCGATACGCCCGCGCGATAGGGATTCGCGACCCCGCGACGAAGAAGAATTCGTTCCCCTGCGCAGGGATACGACGGACCCCGAATCCAAAAAACGGGAGGATGATCGACATGATCTTCCGCTGAGATGAGCCAACGCTTTCCCTGAAGCCGGTCGCGGTTCATGGTTTCGCTAAGGGGACCCTGATCCGTCGCACTGCCCAAAAGAGCATCACTTCCCGGCCGGAATTGCTACTTTATCCGGGATGGCCATCAAGTCGAAATCCAAATCCGGGGTTCTCTACGCTTGCCGCGAATGCGGCGACACCACCGCCAAGTGGAGCGGCAAATGCCTGGCCTGCGGCAGCTGGGACAGCCTCACGGAAATCGCTGCCACGGCGGTCGAGGAAGCGACCGAGAAACGCGGACTCGGGGATGTCAGCGAGGCCAAATCCTTAAAGGACATCGAAGTCCGCAAGGAAGGCAGAACCCGTACGGGGATGACCGAGTTGGACCGGGTGTTGGGGGGAGGCATCGTGCCGGGCTCCCTGGTGTTGATCGGGGGCGATCCGGGGATAGGCAAATCCACTTTGCTATTGCAGATGGCGGCCACCCTTTCCGCCGGCGACGTTCGGGTGCTTTACGTGACCGGCGAAGAGAGCCTGACCCAGCTTAAGATGCGGGCGGAACGCCTGGAGACCCCTTCCCCGGACATGGCGGTCCTTTCCGAGACCAATCTGGACGCCATCTTCCGGCAATGCCAGGCCGTGAAGCCTACGGTACTGGTCATCGATTCCATCCAGACCATATATAAACCGGATCTCCCCGGTTCTCCCGGATCGATGTCCCAGTTGCGCGAATGCACCCTGGCCCTGATGGTGAATGCCAAGTCGTCGGGTACGGCCATATTCATCGTGGGCCACGTGACCAAGGAAGGCGTGCTGGCCGGACCGCGCATGCTTGAGCATATGGTCGATACCGTCATCTATTTCGAAGGGGAACGGCATAACGCCTACCGCATCCTGCGCGCGGTCAAGAACCGCTTCGGCGCGACCCACGAAATCGGGGTCTTCGAGATGGCGTCTACCGGACTCATCCAGGTGGATAACCCGTCCCAAGTGTTCGCCCATAACCGCGGCGAGCGCGATCCCGGTTCGGTGGTATCCTGTTCCATCGAAGGAACCCGCCCGATCCTGATCGAGGTGCAAGCCCTGGTTTCGAGAAGCAATTATTCCATGCCGCAGAGGGTGAGCATGGGACTGGATTCCAAGCGCCTCACCATCCTGCTCGCCCTGCTGGAGAAATTCGCCGGCATCGAAATCGGCATGCAGGACGTATTCGTGAGCTTGGCGGGAGGTTTCCGCATCGAAGAACCCGCTGTGGATTTGGCCATCGCGACCGCGGTGGCGTCGAATCACCTGGGGAAGAAATGCCTGGCCGACACCCTCGCTCTCGGCGAGCTGGGATTAAACGGAGAACTGCGGACAATCCCCCAGGCGGATACGCGGGTCATGGAAGCGGCCCGTTTGGGCTTCAAGACCGTGGTCCTGCCGAAGCCGATGCAGGGCAAGGTGAACGTCCCCGGGGTGGACCTCAAGTTCGTCAAGAAATTGGGGGACGCGTTCGAATTCATTTACCAGGCCTGATCGAATGGCCGCCGCCGGAACGAAGGGCCCCCGGCTAATTGGTGCCCCGGGCGGAAGGCTGTCTGGTTGACGCCTAGGCATCCCTGAAGCACCTTTGACCGTTCTTCCATGACGTCCCCTCTCCCCTTCTTCACCGTGGAACATGCCCCCGCTTGCGATCTCCTGGATCGGGCGGGGGGCTTGCATCGCTTCGCCGCCTGGGACGGGGCCATGCTGACCGACTCGGGAGGCTTCAAGGTCTGGAGCCTGGAGACCTTGCGCACCATCAACGAGCGCGGCGTGGAGTTCCGCTCGCATATCGACGGTTCGAAGCATTTGTTCACCGCGGAATCGGTGATGGAGGCGCAGAGGAAGATCGGCGCCGATATCATCATGGCTTTCGACGAGTGTACGCCCTATCCCAGCACGATGGAGCAGGCCGAAGCTTCCTTAGGGCTGACCCAGCGATGGACCGAACGCGCGCTGGAATGGCTGGCCAAGAACCCGGAACGGCACGGTTATCGCCAGCGTTTTTTCGGCATCGTCCAGGGAGGGATGCACGAGGAGGCGAGGGCACGGGCCATCGGGCATATCGCCGCCCTGGATACGGACGGCATCGCCCTGGGAGGATTGAGCGTAGGCGAGCCGGCGGAAATGATGTACCGCATCGCAGGCATGTGCGCGCCCCTCATGCCCCCCGGCAAACCGCGCTACGTCATGGGCGTGGGGACGCCGTCCAATTTGCTGACCTTGGTAGGCTTGGGCATCGACATGTTCGATTGCGTCCTACCGACGCGCAATGCGCGCAACGGCACGGTCTACACCTGGGATGGGGCTTTGCACTACAAGGCCGCCCGCCATGCCCAGGAAATCGATGAACCCTTCGATCGGCGTTGCGCATGCTACACCTGCAAAACCTTTTCGCGCGCTTATCTTCGGCATTTGTTCGTCGCCGGGGAAATCCTCGCCCTCGAATTGGCGACCTTGCATAGCCTGCATTTCTACCAGGATCTCATGCGGGAAGCCCGCGCGCGGATCCGCTCGGGGGATTTCGACGCCTGGAGCGCGGATTTGATCCGGCGTTGGACCGCGCCGTCCCAGCCCGTTTGACCGGTTTTCCCGGATGAACAGGCCGTTCGCAAGCGGAATCGCCTTCTAATGCTTGAGTTTTGTGGTAGGGTCGCAAAGGACAACGTCCGGATGCGTACCGTACCGGTTTTTCCGGCCAATGCCTGCCGGTATGATAGCGGTCCGGGGGTTGCGGATGTCGGTGATGAGAGCTTTGGACGAGACCGAGTACGTCTATACGCGTGACGGGAAGAAACGCGTGACGCATGAGGCTTACAGCTATCTCATCACGCCCTTCGCTTATCCTCCCATCAAGATCATGGTCTACAAGGGCCATATCGATCATCGCGGCACTTTCCAGGCGCTGGACGCTCCCAAGGACATCATCATCACCCAGGATGAATTCAAGGAGTTGCTTTGCCCCAATGCGCATGGGAAGCCGGCGGGGGATTTCCGCTTGTCGGATATCCTCCGCTGCCTGAAGAAACGGAATCCTCCCAAGGCCGTCCGGCCGGCCGACGAGGCCGCTCCCCAGGTTCCCGACCAACATCCGTAGTAATCGACCCGCTTACCGGGCCGGTCAGGAAGGGTCGGGCTCGAATCGCCCGAAGGCGCCGTTCGCTTCGAGCAGGCCCTCGAAGAGGGACTCGGGAAGCGCATAAGACGAAAGCGCGGCCGCTGCGCGCCCCAGATCGGCTTCGATGTCTTCCGGCAATTCGATCAGGAAATTCCGGTTGCGCACGTCGACCACGGCGCGTCCCTTGCAGAAGGCGGGATCGGAGAGGCTGAAGAACATCCGGCAACTCATCGGCCGGGACGCGTAGACGCCGCACGCGCCGTCGGCCCCCAGGAAGGGGCAAGGGACCGCGCGCAGATAGTACCTGTATAGCGCCTTGTCCTCCGCCAACTCACCGTCCGATTCTTTCCGGAGGGAATGGAATAGGGTCGTGCGCCGATGCAGTCCGATTATCTGGCTAGGGTAAGCCGGGCCCCGCGCGATACGTCCATGCAGGAAGATCGATTCGTAGGGCTCCACCGAGGAGACGTAGTGGCTGCAACAATGGGAGCATCCGCGCGAGCAGGACGGCGCGGAAGCCCCCGTCCGTAACACCTCGGTTACGTAGGCGTCGTAGCAGCGGTAGAAATCGGGCATGACGGCGTCCAATTCCGCGAGCAGGGTCCGGTAAGCCGCGGCATCGGAGGGCGGATCGGGACGGAGATCGCAAGCGGCGCGCAACCGGGCCGCGGCGGATCTCAATTCCTCCGCCTTTAGAAGCACTTCCGGGCGGGCGAAATCGAAAACCGGGCCTTCATCATTGGTTTTTTGAGGATGCCCTGGAGGGCCCGTGGTTATTGGGTTTACGGCTTTCTCGATCATTCCGACATGGGCTTCGGGGCCTGGGCCAGATTCTTGTTGCTCTTTCCGGATAGCCACCCCCTAGAATCTATCAAAACTTCCAGGGAGCGCAAAATGCATCCATCCCTCAACCGCCTGAAACGAAGCGGCCTTATCCTGGGCCTCGCTCTCGCGGGTTGTAACGTCTTCAACCCCAGCGGCGAAGGCGATGCCGGCCCGGGTAAAGACGCCCAATTGACCGCCGCCGAAAACCTTTTCCGGCAGCAGGACTACCAGGCCGCCACGGCCTCCTTCCAAGCCGCCATCCAGGCGGATAGCTCCAATTCCATGGCTTACTACGGCTATTCGAAGTCGGTGATGCGGTATTGGCAGGTGAACGCGTCCACGTTATTGGACGAGGTGAGCAAGGCCCAGGACAAGAGCGGCATCCCCTTCGTGGGCGCCAGCGATTGGGACGTGACCCGGTATTTGCAAGCGACCTCGCGCGTGAGGGCGGCGCTGGGCGCGATGACGGACCGCGATTCGCTCACGCGCTGGTGGCAGTACTCCCTGCATCCGGAGGGGACCTCCGCCAAGGCCGACCCGCTCGCCTCCAAGCGCATCGCCTTCATGCAGGCCTATTGGGCCAAGGCCGATCAGGGCGCCAAAGGCTACCACGCGAAATCCGAGTTCCCGCTTTCCGATTTGGCGATGCCCTCCCAGAAGATCGTAGCCGATTTCGGTTTCGTGGAATTGATTTACGCCGTGACCCACCTTCGGGATCTGAACGGCGACAATACCATCGATTCCCATGACAACGTCATGAAGCTGCTGACCTTCAATTCCGCCGACGGCTTCAAGGTGGACAACCTGAACGCCATCGTAGATTCGCTCGATACGCCGGAGAAGAAGGAACAGTTCAACAACTTGATTCAGAACGTGGCCTCGGGCCTGTCCTCGGCGAGCACGGTTCTCGGCTTGCTGACGCCCGCGCTGACCAACCAGGTCGGGGGCGCCGGGGGCGATACCACCGGCGGAAACCTGTCCGGGGACGTAACCCAGAAGGCGGATAGCGTCATCAGCAGTTTGGGCGATGCCATTACCTTCTATCAGTTCGGCGACGGCAAGGATAACGACGGCGACGGATGCGTGGACGAAGAGATCGCCGACGGGAAGGACAACGACGGTGACGGCTTCGTGGACGAGGACGCCCGTTGGGTTCCCGTCGATACGGTGGATAACGACCATAACGGGAAGGGTAAAAACCCGATCCTGGACAAGGACGCCGGCGAGGATCTGGACGCCCAATTCCATCTCAAGTTCACCTTGGATGCCGGATTCACGACGGGTCTTCTGTATAAGGACAAGGCCGCGCGCATCGCCGCCCAGAAGGATTCCCTTCAGGTCCGCTATGACGCGGCGGGATCCGCGGGGGCGATGACCGCATACGATCAGGCCCAGTTGGCGGCCGCCAAGAAGAACATCGGCGGCTGTTGGAACAATTACAAATAACGGATGGGGATCCAGGACATGCACACGCAACACCGTACTCTCGTTTCCCGTTCACTGCCCCTCATCACCCTGTTGGCTTCGGCCATGGGCGCTTGGGCCACCTCCGGCCCCGTCCACCGGACCTTACGGCCCTTGGGAATGGGCAACGCGTTCGTCGCCGTCGCCGACGACAAGGACGCCATGCATTACAACGTGGCGGGCCTTAACTTGATGGGCCGCCTCGGAAACGGGAATCTGAACCCCGCCCAGCAACGCTACCCGCTGGACAAGTTCGACATGCACATGGATTTCCTGGGCACCGCCATCCCGGTGGACGACGCCTTGGACATCCTCCGCTTCTACCAGGCGCACCAGAAGAGCTTCCAGAACATGAATTCGCTGCAGAAGGATTCCAACCTGGTATCCGATCTCTCCGCATTCGATCGGAAACCCGTGAAGGTGGCCGTTCTGCACGGGGGCGAGCTGGCCATGCATAACTTCGGCATGGCGTACTGGGCGGACGCGCAAATGGCTCCTTATGCCGACGTAGGCGTCCTTCTGCCGCAAGCGGGAATCGAATCCATCTCCCTGGATATGGTCGGCCAAATCGCGGGAGCCTATAGCTACCTGGACGATCGCCTTTCCGTGGGATTAGGCTATCGCCTGGCCAAGCGCGAGGAAGTCGGCAATTTCCAGGTGGCGCTGACGGATCTTTCCAACCAGTCCGGCCGCCGCGGCGTGGAAGCCGCCATCCAGGATACCGTGGACGTGAAGCTCCGCGAACTCAGCGACTTGAGCACGCTGGGACATGCCATGGACGCCGGCGTGCTTTGGCAGCAGACGGCGGATATCCGCTTCGGCGCGTCGATCCAGAACCTCTTCATGATCCTCAACCACAAGGCGGTGACTCCCGATTTGTCCGTGGGCGTGGCTTATTCGCCCATGCTTTTGGAAAGCAACGGGCGTTGGAAACGCAAGATCAACTTCGCCATGGACTTCGAGGATGCGCTCAACAACGACCGGAATTACAAGCCCATCAACAAGCTGGACATGGGCGCGGAATGGGAGCAGACCTTGATTCCCTGGGTGCTCAAGGGACGCCTTTCCTTGGGCCTCAAGGGCGGCTATCCCACCGCGGGCTTGGGGGGAACCCTCTTCACCATCTTCCACTACGAGGCGGCAACCTGGGCCGAAGAAGGCGGCTATTATACCGGCCAGGTCGAGGAACGCTACTACGTAATGAATTTCGGGGTGGGGATTTGAACTGACGATTCGGCGGCCCCGGGTTTCCGGTGCGACCCGCGGCCTGCCGCGGGTTTTTTATTTTCCCTTCCCATGGCCGATGAGATGTTGATCCAGGTGACCGATGAGGATGTGGTTCTGGGGCCCATCGCCCGCAGCCGGGTACACGGGAATCCCGCCTTGATCCATCGCTCGGTGCACGTCTTGGTGCTGGGCACGGATGGGCGCTTGCTGCTACAGAAGCGTTCCCTGCGCAAGGACACGCAGCCGGGTAAATGGGACACCTCCGTGGGCGGCCACGTGGGTTTCGGCCAAAGCTACGAAGAGGCGGCGCGCCGGGAGGCGGCCGAAGAATTGGGGCTGGACTTGGAAACCCGCGGAGAGGGCGCGGAGCTTATCTTCCTCTACCCTTCCCGCATCCGAAATCCGATCGAATCCGAAAACATCCATACCTTCCTCCACGTTTCGGCGGGACCTTTCCGGCCCGAGCCGGATGAGATCGATGAATTGCGATTCTGGACCCGGTCCGAAATCGAAGCTGCGCTGGGCCAGGGTCTGTTCACGTCCAATTTCGAAGAGGAATTCGCGCTCTTCCTTGGGTCACCCCACGCGCGTCTGCTCGCGCCGTAAGCATCCCCTGCCTTCCGGGGCCTTCTGCGCTTTACGGAAGCGGGGGCGGGACTTCGCCCGAGGAAGCGGGACCCGGGACGTGATTCACGTTGGGAAGCCAGGCATAGATGCCTTCCAGCCTCCCTCCCTGCAATTGCACTCCGGGTTTATTGGCCAAGGTGCTCAGACGCACGGCCTTGAGTCTGCGCTGCATGGCCGGCGACACGGTCCCATTCCCCTCTTCCATCTTGGCTTTTTCCGCGGGCGTGAGGTAACCCAAGGCCATATCGAATCGATCCCCTTGCACCGCCTCCACGAACAGCGTGAGCTTGTCGATCAGCTTTTCCTTATCGGGATCGATCCGGGTATCGTCTTGCCCGTAATGGGAGCCTCCGCAAGCGGATAGGGACAGGGCTAAGACCAACCAAAATCGCGAACGGGACATCACCCCCTGATCATACCGTCTCGGGAAATGGGTTGCAAGTCCCATGGTCTCAGGAGGCCGCGTCGCCGGGCTTAATCCAAGCGATGGATTTGGATTCGCCGGTTCTTTTCCCGCCCCTGGGCCGTCCGGTTGGGGGCCAGGGGCTGCGCCGACCCGTAACCTACGGGTTTCAGGCGGCTGACATCGATGCCGCGGGCCGCCAGGAACTCGACCACGGCCTCGGCGCGCTCCCGCGACAAGGCTTTCGCCCGCGGACCGGCACGGTCGTCCATGAATCCCTGTACCTCTATCTCCGTTCCGGGATAAGCGGACAACCGGGTAGCCAGAACATTGAGGACTATGAAGGAGGCGGTATCCAGCTCGGCGCTGTTTCCCACGAAGCGGACTCCCTCCAGGATGGCGTCGCCTATGGGCTCCGGCTTCTCGTCCGGGCAGCCGTCCTGGTCCTGGTAGAAATTGATGGTCTCGGCCTCGTGCGGGCACTTGTCCCGAGAATCGGGAATGCCGTCATGGTCGCTGTCGGTTTCGGGGCAACCATCCTCGTCCTCGATCCCGTTCCGGTTTTCCGCCTCGTTGGGGCATTTGTCCAAGGCATCAGGTATCCCGTCCTGATCATTGTCCAAGTCCGGGCAGCCGTCCTTGTCCTCGAACCCGTCCTTATCTTCCGGATCGTTGGGGCACTTGTCCTCCTTGTCCGGAATGCCGTCGTGATCGTTGTCCAGTTCAGGGCACCCGTCCGCATCCTCGAAGCCATCATGGTCTTCAGGCACGTAAGGGCAGGCATCATCGGCGTCCAAGACTCCGTCATGATCGTTGTCCGGATCGGGACAACCGTCTTCGTCCTGGAAACCATCGCGATCCTCCGGCACGGTCGGGCAGAGATCCTTGCCGTCTGGAATGCCATCGTGATCCATGTCGCGGTCGAGCGGAAAACCTTGCCAGGCGATCTGGAAGGAGGCGGAGTAGGCCGGTAGGGGCCGGTAGGCCAGCCTGCGTTCCGCGCCCGTTTCGTCGCGCCAGGACAGCGGCAAATAGGGATTCCAGTCCGCAGGAGCCATGCGGACCCCGGCCTGTAACGTGAGGCCTCCCCAGGCTTTCGCGCCGAGCCCCAAAGACAAGGTTGTGGAGCGTCCGAGCGGGTCTCCCAGGTTCTCGGGACCAACGACCAGCCGCTCGTGGTGGAATTCGCCTTCCAGGCGCCACGCCTTTCCCACGGCGGCTTCCGCGGCTACGGAGGCGGAGAAGGTCCCTAAAGGATTGTCCTTTCCGCGGGCCATCGCCCGATCGGCGGCGGCATTGGCATGCACTTTCAATCCTGGCCCGTTCAGGGCTTCCGAGAAATCCAGGGAAATGCCGGCACCCGCTCCCGCCCGCGCCGCATCCATCCCTAAAGGGTGGGATAGGGCGTCCGGTAAACTCCCGGAGGCCGGATAAAAGGCTAATTGCTGCGGCAGGGGCGGCCCGTTCCGGGACGAGGTAGGCGCCGATCCCGTGGCTGACAGGGAGAGGGAGACGTAGGGAAGGTCGAAGGGCAGGCCGTATGAAATCACCGCGGATAGATCACCCGGGCCACCGTTGCCTGCGCCGGCGCCGGCGCCGGAAAGGGATTCGTAGTAAAGGGGAAGATAGACCGAGGCATCGAAGCCCGCGCCCAATCCTCCCGCGAGGAACGGGCGGCCGATATACCGAAGCGCATCGTGGACGGGAACGGGATGCGCATCCTGCCCCAGCCTGAGGATGCCGTCCTTAATCACCCCTTCCCCGCTCCCGATCCCGTTCGTCACGCCCATCAGGATATGCCCTTGTCGCAAGGGACGGGAGGCCCGGGTCCCGAGCACGCCCGGCAAACCGTCATCGGAAGGGATCAGGGTCATGGCCGACAATGGCTGGGAAAGCGAGGGATAGGCAAGTGAAAGGAAAAAGAGGGCGAAGAGCCAAAGCATTCCCCGATTATAATTTCTCCTCAGGGATCGTTGCAAGACAAGGTGCTACATTTAGTTGTGCAAGGAACGCGGCGTGACGCGAGACACGGGAACAAAAGCCATGATTACATCGGAAGCGCGCCTGGAATCTGTCGGTTCGACCATGGACGCCGCGCGGGAATTGGCCGCCGGCCAGGATTTCCTATTGGTCTCCGCTCGCGAGCAGACCCGGGGCAAAGGCACGCGCGGCCGCGAGTGGCGCGCCGGCCCGGGTAACATCTATATGACGGTAGGAGTGAACCGGCGCAGGCTACCGCCGGCCCGCCTGGCGTTATTTCCCCTGGAGTTGGGCTTGCATGTCTGGGAGGAATGCGCCGCCCGCATCGGGCTCCCGGATCGTTCCGGGTTGCGCTTGAAATGGCCCAATGATCTCCTATGGCAGGGACGCAAGACGGGCGGAATCCTGGTGGAGTCCCACGGCGATTTCATGTTGGCGGGGATCGGAATCAACCTGGCGCAGGCTCCCGTCGTATCCGACGGCGGGGCGGCGAGCGCATGCCTGGCCGAAGCGGGAATCCCCGCGGAGGCCCGCGAAGGATTGATCGAAGGCATCTATCGCAGGATCCGGGAAGCCCCGGCGGAATCGGGCTACGAACCCGAAACCTTATTGATGCGTTGGCAAGCCAAGGTCGATTGGGAGCGCGTCCATCGCCTGCGCGATCGTCCGGGTACGCCGGAAGTCCGCAAGATTTCGGTGAACGCGCAGGGGCATTTGCTTATCAGGCACGAAGACGGCCGGGAAGAATGGCTCGTGTCCGAGTACCTGGCGTGATAAAGCCGGAGGGATGATCGGAGAGGGCGCGGATCAGGAATCGAGGACGGTCTTGGCTGCGACCTTGATGTTCGGATCCAACGAAGCTGAGACCGAGCAATATTTTTCCAGGGCCAGGGATACGGCCCGTTCCGCCTTGGCGCGGTCGATGCCTTGCCCGTGGATCCTGTAGGTGATCTCGATATCGGTGAAGGGCGCCGGCATGGCGTCCGGCTTGCGCTCCCCGTTGACTTCGATGTCCATCCCCGTGAATTCCACGCGCGACTTTTTCAGGATGTTGACGATGTCGATTCCGGCGCAGCTGGCTATGCCCGCGAGAACGAGCTCCATGGGGCGGAATCCGCTTTCGTCGCCGCCGATGGACTTGGAGGCTCCGATATCGAAGCTGTATCCATTGCCGGCTTGGGCCTTGAATTTGAAATCCGGGGAACCGGTGAGCGTCACTTTCATTGGAATGCGACCACGAAATCCTGGGTGGTTTTGAATTTCTCCAAGGCCTGGATGGCCGCAGGCATCTGATTGGCCTCGGTCAGGTTGGCCAGATAGCGGCGGAACTTGGACGCCGCCTTGAATACGTCCGGGGGCATGATGAGCTCTTCGCGGCGCGTGCCCGACATGCCGATATCGATGGCCGGGTAAATCCGCTTTTCGGCCAAGCGTCGGTTCAGAACGAGTTCCATATTGCCGGTGCCCTTGAACTCCTGGAATATCACCTCGTCCATCTGGGACCCGGTCTGCACCAGGGTGGTCGCGATGATGGTAAGGCTTCCGCCTTCCTCAAGCTTACGCGCGGCGCCGAAGAACTTCTTCGGCTCCATCAGGGCCTTCGCATCGACGCCGCCCGAAAGGGTCCGGCCCGATGATTTCAGCTGGTTGTTGAAGGCGCGGGCCATGCGGGTGATGGAATCGAGCAGAATCACCACGTCCTTGCCGGATTCCACCTTGCGCTGCGCGATGTCGATGACCATCTGGGTCAGCGCAATATGCTCTTCGATAGGCTTGTCCAGGCACGAGGCATAGACCTTGCCTTTCACCTTGCGGGAAAGGTGAGTGACTTCTTCGGGCCGCTCGTCGATGAGCAGCATCATCACTTCGGCTTCGGGATGATTGTAGGTGATCCCGTTGGCGATCTTCTCCATGAGGATGGTTTTACCCGTACGCGGAGGCGCGACGATCAAACCGCGCTGGCCCTTGCCGATGGGCGTCAACAGTTCCAGCAGAATCATCGATTTGTCGTTGTCGACGGGCGATGAGAGCCGGTAGTTTTCGAAGGGATTGACGCTGGTGAGCGCGTGGAACATGGGCGACGGACGCCAGATTTCCAGGGGCTGATCCTGGACTTCCATCAGGTTGGTGACGACCTTCTGGCGCCGGTTTTTCTTCCCGCGCACGATGCCGTGGATCTTATGCCCCGAACGCAAGCCGAAGCGCTGGACGATTTCCCGCGGCACGAGGATGTCGGCGTCCTGGGAAGTGAAGCTCACTTTTTCCGAGCGCATGAAGGCATGTCCGCCTTCCTGCACTTGGATGAATCCCGTATATTCCTCGGTCTCGGAACGCGGATCGAAATCGATCGAGTTATCGCCCCCGTCGTCGCGGCGATCCCGACGCTTGCCGTTATGGCGATTGCCATTATTGTACTGGTTGCCGTTGTTGTTATTGCCGTTATTGTTGTATTGATTGCCGTTCTGGCCGCCGCGGTTCTGGATGCGGCTCACCTTGGCGCGCTTGCGTCGACGGCGCAGGCTATCGTTGGACTCGTGGGAAATCTGGGTCAGGTTCTTGAGCTGACGGTTCGGATCGAAAGGCTGGCCGGGGGTGGCCTCGCTGCTTTCGCCGGACTCCTCCTCCGCATCGTCTTCGAGATCCTCTTCGTCCAGGTCGTCCGTTACCTCGACCGAATCCATTTCCGGTTCGATGATCTCGTCTTCGCGGTCGTCTTTGCTGATCATTTCGGTGGGATTCCTATCTTGCATTCAAGAACCCTTGGTTGATATGAAATCGATGCGTCCATGCTATCTATGGCTGGATTGGCTTTTCGGATTCGAGACTCGCGGGCGGCGGGGGTCGGGTCCGATCCCGGACTCCGCTATTGATATCCCGCCCTTGCCCGGCCCATGGATTCTTTAAACCAGGGCCGGTCCTGCTTTTATCAGTAAACCCCTACGGATTTCCACCGGGTGCCTGCCTGCAAGGCCATTGGGCCGAGGTAGACGCCGTGTTCATTATCGGCAAGCTCCGGAGCCAAGTATAGCCATTCGTCGATACGCAAAGCAACGGGAATGGAAGTTGTTGGGCGTATTTCCGGGCCACCTGATGAAATCGGAGCTTGAGTGGCAGAGATTAATATAAATAAAAATCCGGGGAAATCAATGAAGCAAGGCCGATGTCTTGGGAGTTTTCATCTCGGATTATAGTTATTCATGGCCACCAGCATCAGGGCCAGGCAAGTCATAATCACGCTTCCCGTGATGATTTGCTCCCTATGATTGAACTGATGCTTTGCCACTATCACACTGTCACTACGGGATTTAGGGCGTAAGGAGAGGCTGTCCGGTTTGGCCGTAACCGATGCGTTCCGGGTTGTATCCGAAGGGGTTTGAGGCGCGGTTGGGGGATTGGGAGCCGCGGCCCGGGAGGAGTCCCGAAGGGCCTTCGGCGCCAGGACCGGTCCGGAAGGGGCCGCCGGCAGACCCCAGGAAAGTCCCGTTGCCAGGCCCAGTAGTAGGCCCAGCCGGAAATGGGCCTGCATCCTTAGGCCTCCAGATGCTTCTTCAACAATTGGTTGACCTGCTCGGGACCCGCCTTGCCACCGCTCAGCTTCATCACTTGCCCGACGAAAAAGCCCATCAGCTTGACCTTACCACCCTTGTAGGCGGTGACCGAATCGGGATTCTTCTCCAGCACTTCTTTCACGAAGACCTCGATGGCGCCCGTATCGTTGATGACCACCAGATTCTTGTCCTTTACGACTTGGCCCGGCGCCTTACCTTCGGCCAACATATCCTCGAACACCGCCTTGGCGATTTTTCCGGATATGGTCCCGTCCAAGATCAGGTTGATCAACTCGCCCAATTGCTCCGGCGAGAACTTGAGGTCCCCTACCCCGATGCTTTGCTCCTTGGTGACGCGCAGGACCTCGCCCATGACCCAATTGGAGGCCGCTTTCTTATCCGCCGTGACGGCGCAAACGCGTTCGTAAAATTGGGAAAGCGACTTCTCCGCGGTGAGCACGGCGGCATCGTAGGCGGGGATCCCGTAATCTTCCGCGTAGCGCTTGCGGCGGGCTTCCGGAAGCTCGGGCATCTTTGCCCGTAAGGCGTCGATTTGATCGTGGGCCACGTTCAAGCGCACCAGATCGGGCTCGGGGAAGTAGCGGTAATCGTGGGCTTGCTCTTTGGTGCGGGTGGCAACCGTGACGCCTCGGGCCACGTCCCAACGCTTGGTCTGCTGCGCGACTTTCTCCCCGCGATCCAGGGTCATGGTCTGCAATTCGATCTCGGCCTCCAGGGCCTTTTCGATATTGTGGAAGCTGTTCATGTTCTTCAGCTCGACGCGGTTGCCGAAGGGGGAGAATTCGTCCTTGCGGAGGGAGATGTTGGCGTCGCAACGCAGGTTCCCGCGCTCCATGTTGGCGTCGCAGATCTCCAGGTATTCGAGGATCTGCTTCAACTTCTCGAGATACAGGTAAGCCTCGCGGGGCGAACGGAGATCGGGATCGGATACGATTTCCACGAGCGGCGTACCGCAACGATTGGCATCGAAAAGGGAATCGGCCACGGTGAGATCGTGGATCAGCTTGCCCGCGTCTTCCTCCATGTGGATGCGCGTGAGCCCGATGCGCTTGCGGGATCCATCGTCTAGATCGATGTCGAGATGGCCTCCCGTGCAGATTGGGCGGTCGTAGAAGGGATTCCCGCCCTGCTGGGTGATCTGGTACCCTTTGGGCAAATCGGGGTAGAAGTAATTCTTGCGTGTCCACATGGCGTGGTTATCGATGCGGGCGTCGCAAGCCAGGCCCATTTTAATGGCGAATTCCACGGCCCGCTCGTTCGGGACGGGCAAGGTTCCGGGCATGCCCAGGCAGACCGGGCAGACGAGGGTGTTGGGTTCGGCCCCGAACTCCACCTTGCAACCGCAGAACATTTTGGTGCGCGTGGAGAGCTGGGCGTGGACTTCAAGGCCGATGACGACGCTGTAGGGCATGCGTGGAAAGGTAAAAAATACCCGGAACCCGCGTCAGTCGCTTGGCTTGACGGCCCGTGGCTTTCTTCCGATTTTGGATTTCGCTTGCGCGCCGCGCTGAACCGAAACCCCTCTTCCTGAAATCCAATGTCCCTTTCTCACTGAGATCCCATGTCGCTTCCCTCCGGCCTCCCCTCTTACGAATTCCTCCGCGAACTCGTGCCCTCTTCCGATCTGGATCGATATTGGCACCTGCGCCTGCGCAAACAGGCGGACGGCCGGCTGCCGCTCCTGGCTCCCGAAGGCAAAGCCGTCTTTTCGCCCATTTCCACAGCGGACTTTTTCGGCAAACCCGGCCCCATCGAAGTGGAGATCGGCTGCGGCAAGGGCGGCTTCCTGGTGGAGTATTGCGAAAAGCATCCCGAGATCCCTTTGGTGGGGCTGGAATGGGAGAACGAGATCGCCTGCCTGGCCGCGCGCCGGTTGCAGAAGCGTCCCCATCTTCCCCATGCGCGGGTGCTATTGGGCGACGCCTACTATTTCTTCCGCGATTTCCTGCCCGATGCCTGCGTGGCCGCTTTCCATATGTACTTCCCGGACCCCTGGCCCAAGAAAAGGCATCATAAGAACCGCCTGATGGGTCCGCGTTTCATGGAGCAAGTGCTGCGAACCGCTCTGCCGGATACGCCCTTCTATTGGGGCACCGATCATGCGGAGTACAACGCCGAAGCCCGGGAAGTATTCGCTTCGCTTCCTTGGATGAAAATGGAATCGCCGGAGGCGGAACCGACCGAAGGCATCCAGACCAATTTCGAGAAGAAGTACCGCAAGCAGGGGAAGCCGATTTACCGCTGCAAGCTGAGGATCCGAAAAGGTTAGGATTGCAGCCGAAGGATTTTAGAACCAGGATTTTAGAACCAGGATTTTAGAACCAGGGTTTAAGATCAGGGTTTAAGATCAGGGTTTAAGATCAGGGTTTAAGATCAGGGTTTAGGGTAAAGGGTAAAGGGTAAAGGGTAAAGAATCGTGCCCAAGGTTGTTTGAACGGACCCTGTCCCCTGTCCCCTTTACCCTTTACCCTTTACCCTTTACCCTTCTTAATCGGCAACAGGGAAAACAGTTCAAGTTCCCACCGCCCTGCCTTACTGCGGTTTCCTGCGTCGCTTCCGCCTCAGTGCTTTTGGCAGGCCTTCGCGGTGCCATTTCCGCCATACCTCGAAATGGGCATACAATCGTTCCCGCGAACGGAAGTCGGCGCCATGCACCACGCGTCGTCCCCCCGCGATGCGGGGCGGGATGGCGATATGCAGGCATTCATGGTAGACCACCCCACCGACGATTTCCGGAGTCGCTTCGGGATCATCATAGCCGCGGCTGATGCTGAGCAAATGGTAAGGTCGGCCTTGGTCATCCAGGGCGATGCTATGGGTGGACAGCCCGCCTAGGCGCGCCGACCAGGTGATACGCGCCTCCAATGCGCCCCCGAAATATTCGGCGTTGATGGCGGCGAAAACGGGAATCAGATCGTGGAATTCCCCTTTGGGGTTGAGGCGTTCCAGCCGTCGCGCATCTCGCGCGCTGCGCCGCCGGGCCGCTCGCGAATCGCCCGGGGCGCGCAGGGCTCCCCGGATGGTCTGCTCCAGCTCGGAACGGCGTTGGCGCTGGGCTTTATCCTTACGTCCCCGCCGGCTGGCCAGGAGAGCCCATTCCAGCAAGGCGATCTTGGTTTCCTCGGGGGCCTCGGCCAGGAGGGATGGGATTTCCAGGCGCAATGCTTCGCGTCGCCGGATCCAAGTAACGCGCCAACTCTCATGCAACCTCGGTTTGACGACCACCTCGATGCAAGCATAAGGGCCGCGGAGGAGTGCGGCGAAAGGATTGAGGGGCGGTTCAGGCTCGGGCGATATAGGTCCCGGCCAGCGTGGAGCCGATTCCTCCGGGATCGGCTCGGGGGAATCGAACAGGGAAAGCTGGCGTAGCAGGGAAGCCATCGCCGCCGGCAGCCTCATTTCGGCGGGGCGCTGTCCCGGGGAGGCGGTACCGGGGCTGGAGCGAGATGGACGGAGTCGCGGGGAGAAGGATTTCCGGGTAATGGAATCCGGGGCTTGCCGCGATGTGGCATTGGACTACCCTGGGGCTGCATCTTCCCGCCGGAACCTTGGGAAGGCGCGGGTTCGGCGGGTGGGGTGGCCGGGATAGCGGCCGAATCCGGGGAGGCATGGAGCGTAGGGGCCGGGACGGGGATCTCGGACACCGGCGCGGGAGGTACGATTACCTTGCGTTCTTCTTTCGATTCCTTTTTGGCTTTGCTCGACCCCAGGAAATCGTTGTCCTTCAGGAAGCCGGAGCGCCGATCCAAGGATTCGAATTCCTCCTCCAGGTTCACGCCCTCGGCCTCGGGATTTATGATATGAGGCGTTACGTAAATCACAAGCTCGGTCGTGCGGGTGATGTTGCTGCGGGCCGAGAAGAGGTATCCGAGGAGGGGGATGCTCCCGAGAATGGGAACGAAGGACCGGGAATTGTCCTCCTGAGACTTGATGAGGCCTCCCAAGGCGATGGTTTCGCCGTCCATGAGCATCACGTTGGTGGAGATGGAGCGATTGGTGACGGGAGGCGGCGCGCCCGCGAGATTGGTGGCTTCGGTGGTTTTCACGCTCGGGCTGATGGCCACGTTGACCTCGCCGTGCTTGGTCACCCATGGCGTCAGCTCGATGGTAATGCCATCGTCGATGGTGCGGTAATCCATGTTCTGGAAGCCATCCTTGTTGAACGAGCTTACCGGGAAATAGGAGGTGCGGCTAACCCGGAGCTCGGCCTTATTGCCGTTCAAGGTGGTGATCTTGGGCATGGACAGGATCTTGGCCTTGTTCTTGGCTTCCAGGGCCTTGAGGCTGATATCGAAGCTGGGGGGCTTGATGCCGATCAGGCCGGTCCAGCTTCCCTTGGACCAGGAATGCTGCACGCCGCTCATGCTCCCGGAGGCGTTGAGATTGATGTTCTGATTGGCGTTGGCCCCGGCTTGCAGGCCGAAGTCAGAGGATTTCTCGCGATTATATTCGACTACGACCACCTCCATCAACACCTGGGGCGTGGGCACGTCCACCTTATCGATGAACGTCTTCACCAGTTCGATATCATCGGTGGTCCCCGAGATGAGCACCGCGTTCTGTTCCTTGATGACCTTTATGTTTTCCGCGGGCACCGTCTTAGGCACGATCTTCTCGATGTTCTCCGCCTTGATGTACTTGAGGTAGACCAGCTCGGCCCCGGAAAGGGCTTGTCCCGACGGGGTATTGGGATTGCGGTCCCCGATGAGGAGCGTGCCATCCTTGCGGATGAAAGCGTAGCGGGTGCCGTTCAATAGGGCCGAGAGCGCTTCATTCACGGTCACCGATTTGAGCTGGGCGTTCACGTTGCCCGATACGTCGCCGATGATGGTGTAATTGAGGCCGGCCTGTTCGGCGATTTCGCGGATGGCGTCCCCCAGGGCCGCGTTGTTCAGGTTCAAGGTGACCTTACCATCGTGGACGTCCACGTCGGCGTTGCCTCCCCCCTGCCCCGGGAATCCCTGGCCTTGGCGGCGCCCGCGGCGGAAGTACGGGTTTTCCTGCCCCCCCGTGGAGTCCCCGTTCTCCACCAGGTAGACTCCGTTCTTGAGGCGGACATCGTACGCGTTGGCGGCCATCAGGGCCTTAAAGCCATCGATGGGATCCACGTCCTTGAGATGGCCGGTGACTTGTCCCCGAAGGTCTTGCCCCGGCACGATGTTGATCCGGGTCTTCTCCACCAATTCGCGCAGGAAGTCCTTGATGGGCCGATTCTGGACGTCCAGGTTCATGCGCCTATTGCGCACCTCGATGATGCTGAAGGCGTTCTCGCGCGTCTTGCGGACCCGATAGACGTTGCCGTCCGCGATCAGTTCCAGGCCATGGGACTTGCAGAGTTTTTCCAAGCCCTCGATGACGGGGATGTTCTCGAGGTGGATGGTGACTTTCACGTCGCCCAAATCCTTATCGGGGATGATGCTCAGCTTAAAGGCGGTGGCGATGGCGCGTAGCACGTCCAAGATCGGCTCTTCCACGTAATCCACGTTGAGGAGGTTTCCGCCGTTGCTTGCGCTGGTCTTCGCGGCGGCGCCGTTCTTCGCGGCTTTGGCATCGCCGGCTTTCCTCAGCCCTCGGCCGGCCCTCCCCTTGGCGGCATTCTCCCGATGCTTGTCGAGCAGCTCGCGTTCTTGCTCCCCGAGATTGGGATTGGCTTGGCGCGGCGGCTGATAGGCCGGAGGCGGCGGAGGTTCGCTGTACGGGCTGGGGGGTTCCGAAGCCGCGGGAGGCGGCGGCTGCTCCATCGCCGGCGGCGGGGGATTGGGTCCATCCTGCGGCATGGATACCGGGGCGCTGCCCGTGGTTTCATCCTGGGCCCAAAGGAATAGGGGCAGGACGGCGGCGAAAAGAAAGGACTTCTTCATGTTTGGGCTTCCATCACCGCCACGCGGATCAACTCGCCGGCGCTGGTCATATTCTGTTTCAGCTTTTCCAACCCGTCCGTAACGAGGGATTTATAGCCGGAAATCTGCTTGATGTGGGATTCGCTCTTTCCGGAAAGGATGGCCTCGCGAACCGCGGAGTCGAACTGGAGCAATTCGAAGATGCCCGTCCGCCCCCGGTATCCCGTGCCATTGCAGGCCGGACATCCGGCCGGCGTAGGGCATTGCTCCGGCAAGCGAGGCAGGAACAGCTTTTCATCGGCGGTGGGCGGTGACATGGTGAAGCATTGGCCGCAGAGCTTGCGTACCAGTCTTTGGGAAAGTACCCCGAGCACGGCCGACCCGATGAGGAAGGGCTTGATCTTCAGATCGAGAAGGCGCGTCACGGCGGAGGCCGCGTCGTTGGTGTGGAGGGTGGAGAAGACCAGATGGCCGGTTTGGGCGGCCTGCACGGCGATCGCCGCGGTTTCCTCATCGCGGATTTCGCCCACCATGATGACGTCGGGATCCTGGCGCAATAGGGACCGCAAGGCGCTCGCGAAGGTCAACCCGGCTTTCTCGTTGATCTGGACCTGGTTGGCCCCGTCGAGGCGATACTCGATCGGATCTTCGATCGTGGAGACGTTGATGTCCTTTTCGAGAATCTCGCGGAGGGAAGCGTACAAGGTGGAGGATTTGCCCGAGCCCGTGGGGCCGGTCACGAAAATCATCCCTTGGGGCCGGTGGATAAGCTGCTTCATCACCGCGACCACTTCGGGCGCCATGCCTAAGGTTTCCACGCTGCCGACGGATTCCATATGCTTGAGGATACGGATGACCACCTTCTCCCCTACCCGGGTCGGAAGCGTGCTCACGCGCATGTCGATGGCTTCGCCCTCATGCATCCATTTGATGCGCCCGTCCTGGGGCAGGCGTTTCTCCGCGATGTCCAACTCCGCGAGGATCTTCACACGCGAAATCAGGGTGTTCTGGACCCACTTGGGCAGCTCCAGGCTGTCCTTAAGCATGCCATCCTTGCGATAGCGTACCTTCACTATGTTTTCGCCCGGCTCGATATGGATGTCGGTGGCCACTTCATGGATGGCTTGGTTGACCAGGTTGTTCACCAACTTGATGACCGGCTCGCTCTGGCTCTTCTTACGGATCTCCTCCAGGCTGGAGCCTTCATTGATATCCACTTCGGACTTGATGAGATCGGAAAGGATGCCTCCGGTCTCGGGCCCGCCGACCTTGCCGGCGATGCGCTTGAGCTGGTATTCCAGGACCGGCGCCTCCGCCCGCACGAATTCCACCTCGCAGCCGGAGCGCAATTGCAGGGCCTCGCGCAGAAGCTCATCGTTGGGGTTTTGTACGGCGCAGAGCAGGACGCCGGAGGATCGGGAAATCGGGAAGGTTCGGCAACGGATGCAGATATCCCGTCCCAGCTCGTCGAGCAGGACCGGATCCACTCGCAAACCGTCGACGGTTTCCTGGATTTCCAAACCGGATCCTTTCTTAAGGACGCTTTCGCGCGCCGCTCACCGAGGAGCGCTGGAAAATAGCAATAATCATGGTTCCGGAACCTCTTCCGGGCTTGTTTCATAGCTAGTATCCGGATCCCCGGGGACGGGGCCGGACGCCCGATTACGCGGATGCACCAGGCAGGTCATCACGATGGGAATGCCGCGGAAGGAAGCCACCAAAGTCACTCTTAAAGTGGCGATGAACCGGCACTCATCAACGCCCAACTCCCCGTCCCCGTTCCGGTCCAGTTCGGAAAAATCGATATGGCCGTCTCCGTTCCCGTCCAGGCTGTCCAACTCCCAGGGCATTTCCCCGGAGAAAGCCTTCCAGGCCGGCCGGACCGGTCCCGAAGGTTCGATGCGGAGCGAGGCCAGGGTGAATTTGTAGGGAACCCCATTGGCCTTGAGGACCGAGTCGCTCCAGGCATAGGTAACACGCCGGTTGCGGCGGTTCCGGAGCACGGCCTCCCCTTCCGCAAGTCGCTGGATCCCCCTTCCCGTCATCAGGTTCCCGGTCAGGGAGGCGAATGCGGCGTGGGCCTCGAAAGCGGCGTCCCGGCGGCCCCCCGTGAGGCGCGCCGCGAAACCGACATCCTTGAAAAGGGAAAGGGCCAGCAGTATGACCACGGCGGATAAGGAGATCGCGATCAAAAGCTCGATTAAGGTGACGCCCACCTGTCCGTTACACGTGACACCCTCCTGTCCGTTACGCGTGGCACACTCCTGTCCGTTACGCGTGGCACACTCCTGTCCGTTACGCGTGGCACACTCCTTTCGATTACACGGAAGGCTTCGCATTACCACCATTTATACTCGGGAAGCTTAAGGGTAAGGGTGGCCATTGCATGCGGCGGGCCGCCCGGCCCCTCATCATCGCTGGGGCCGAAATAAGAAGGCTCGGAAGGCTCCTGGAAACGGGACGGTTCGGCGAAGCCGCCGCCTTCCGCCAAGGGGGCGCGGTACACGCGCACCCGCACCTCCAAAGGCTTACGCAATTCCCGCGGGGACATGTCTTCATCGAGAGTCACTTCGCCCAGGGTATTCATGATTCTGGCGCTGTCCATCACCCGGCGCACCACCAGCAGCGATTCCGCGCCGGCGCCTTGCCCCAGGTACGCCGTATCATGTATATCCGTCTTCGGGAGGGCGCGCAAGGACTCGAGATCGGAACGCGCCAACAGAAGGGCGGCATGATGGGCGCGATTGAGGCGATCCAGGCGGGACGCGGAGCGCAATCCGTACCAGAGCACCGCCGATCCCGCCGACAGCACGGTAAGCGCGACCGCCAATTCGATGATGGTGAATCCGCCTTGCCGCCGCATGCTAGTCCTGCCTCCAGTCCATCAGCTTGAACGCGTAGGCCCGTCGATCCTGGGGGCCGAGCTGCAAAGGTTGCGTGAAATCGGCCGGCAAGCGATCGCGATAGATGCGAGCGGGCCCCATGCAATTACGGTTATTGGTCCCTTCGCAGAGGAGCTTCCCGGTCAGTACCGGCCCATCCACTTCGCCCGTGAGCCACGCCGAAGAAGCGAGGATGACCCCTTCCACGCGATTCTGGGGGGTAGCCATGACCACGCGTCCGCTTGGGCCGGCGGCGATCAGAAAGCCGCGGGCGACGGCCTCGTTCACCACGCGGATGGCGTTGATGGTATCGACGCCCGCGGCCGGCCCTTTCGATCCCGTCGAGAGCAAAACCGATCCGGCCAGGGTTTCCGATTGATCGCGAAGGACGATATCCTTGGTGGCCACGATGTCTATTCCCAAGCGGCAATGCCCATGGAGGAAGACGCCCCCGCGGGCGAAAGCCGTCACTTCGTTTCCGGAAACCTCTTCCTCGAAGGTAATGTCCTTACCCGAATAAAGGCCTATATCCTGCAATCGGATTTTCCCCTTCAAGCGGATCTCGCCGTCGCAATAGATGCGCCCCGGACCCTTGATTACCCAAGTGTCCATGCCGTCGTTGATGAGGTCCACTTGCCCCATGGAATAGGAGATAAATCCCTTTTTCCCGAACTTGGGCGGATCCCGGGGCGTGAAATGCCCGTTGCCTCGGGTCGCGACCGAATCGGCGAGATGGTTCCGCAAGGCTTCATCGGAAACGAAATACTTCTTATCCGTGAATTCCCCGGCGTAACGGGTCAGCGAAAAGCCCTTTAGGAATGGCAGGGTGGCCATGCCCGGGGAGGGTTTCCGGATGCGCATCATGCCGTTCACTTGTTCCTTCGGGAAGGGCTCCACGACCAAATCATTATCCAAGGTGAGCGCGGGGCCGAAGATGCTATCGTCCAAGGCCTTGCCGAAGCGAGCATGCACGGTGGCCTCGGCAGCACGGTATTTCCCGGTCGCGGTCATATCCAGGTATGCCCGCGAGCGGTTCACGCTCACTTCCGGGATTCCCAAGGCAGTATCGAAGCGGAACGCGAAAGTGTCGGTAGGGGCCATCCTCCCCAGCCCTTTACCTCCCGGCTCGCCGAACCCCGAACCGGAATCCGGATGGGAGGAGTCGGAAGATGCCGGCGGCCCGAAGCTGGGTTCGGAGGAATCGGACCAGCGTTCCAGGTAGAGTTGGTAGGCGATACCGGATTCGGCAAGGTAGAGCGCCTGGGTCTTTTCGATTTCGACCGCCCAGGGGCGGATGTCGCCCTGCATGCGGCCCAGGATGAGGCTGACCACTATCCCCAATGCCACCAGGGCCGAGAGGACGGTCAGCAGGGCGGCGCCCGCCTGGGAGCGGGCTGCGGGATTCATGGGATTACTTCTCCGTTTGGAGATCGAACTTTCCCGCGCGATCCTTCAGGACCACGTGGTTGGGCTCGATGGAGATCACTTCGGCGGAATCGATGCGATCGCCGGCCTTGACGATCATCTTTTGGCCCGCGCCGTTGGCGATGGTAGCCACGTCCCGGCCCACCGTTCCCTTGAGGACGTATTTACGCGGCGGAGGCTCGATATGCATCGCCGTTGCCGCGGTTTTGCCCTCGGCCTTGGGAGCATGGATGGGGCGGAAAGGATTCCCTGGAGCGGAAGCGGAGGGGCGGGCCGTGTCGGCCGCGAAGGCGCGGGCTAGGGCGAGCAGGGAATCCGGCCCTCCGGAGGAAAGGCGTTCCGCGGAGCGGACCTTCTCGCGAGGATAGCGCGCGATGAAATCGGATCCGACCCAGTAGAGGATCAAGGCCGCCGGCAGGGCCGGCCACCAGCGCCGCAGGCCGTCGCTCATAAGCGCCTCGCTTTGCGGCGGTCGTAAACGTATACGGTCAGGGACGCGTCCAACCGGCCTGGGGAATGCTCTCCGCCTTGGCGCACCACCATTTCTTCCGGGAACAGGTCGGGATGGCTGGCCTTGATCAGGGTGAAAAAGCGGCTCAGGGATTCGTAGCGCGCGTTGCCTTCGATGCGCACTTTAAGCAGGTCGAGGGAATCGGCCTTGGCCAGCACCGGGGTGGTCTTCACCACTTCCATGCCCGCCCCCTGGGCCAAGCCGCGGATCCGGTCCACGGTAGCTTGCACGTTACTGTCGCGGTTGAGCGAATTCTCGCGTGCCTTCTTGAAGGCTGAAAGGGCTTCCACGTCCCCGCTGAGGGCGGCCTTGGTGGAATCCAGCCATGCCGGTACGTAGCGGTTCTCGCGCAATAAGGCGACTTGGGCGCGCGCGTCCCGCAGCCGTTCGGCCAAGGGAAGGAGGGAAAGCCGGGCCACGGCCAAGATCATAAGCGCAGGCAATATCCAGGCGGCGATACGCCAGCGATCTTCCCACAGCCGGGTCGATATCCTGGTTCCCATCAATCTTTCCCCGCGCGGGCCGTCACGTGGAACAGTACTACGCCCGTCTGCAGATCCTTGCGTTGCTCGGAAAGCGCGACCGATGAGAATCGTCCGCTGGCGGAGAGTTTCTTCTGGATCGACTGTACCTGGTCCCAATCCCGGACCCAGGCCTTGAAGGAAATCTCGGAGCTCCCGTCGGGCAAGCGGGTAACGGTAAAACCGTCGATCCCCGCCTCCTTGGGAAGCGCTTTGGCCAACGCTTCGAATAGCCCGTTCCAATCCGTCGGCCCCCGCCAAATGGGTCGAAGATCGGCGAGGGAAGCCTCCAAACGCGCTTTGCGGACCCGCAATCCCCGGATGGCATCCACTTGGCCCTGATAAGCGGAGGCCTGGGCGCGCAGGCCGGCGGCCTGGCCCTCGGAAAGCCGGATGGCCAGCGCGAAGCCGCCCGCCGTCAAGGCGCACAGCAGGGAGGAGAGCGCTATCGAGAGGTAAAACCGGAAGCGCGACCGGATGGACCGGTTGCGCAATCTTTCCTCGGCCGGGACGCGGTTATGCGAGGCGAATTCGCGTTGGCCCGCCGCGCGCGCGAGCCCCAGATGGAGCAGGGCATCGCCGCCCTCGGCCGCGCCCGGGAGCGCGAACGCTTCGAGCTTCAGCGCCTTGGTTTCGGGCACTTCCCAAAAAGGATCACCCTTGGATAGGAAGACGCGTAAAGCGCCGTTCCCTCCTCGTCCCGGCGCGAAATCGCGATGTCGGATAAGCCGCGCGGCCGCCTTGGGCCCCGCGCCTTCGGGCACGCGCAGCACGTGGTATGGTCCGCCATTCAAGTACAGCAGCGAATAGCAGAACTCCCTCCCGCCGATTAGGAGCTGGAAATTGGCCTCGCCTTTTTCCGTCGCGACCAACTCGCCCAAAGCCTCCACGGCGATCTCAAGCGAAAATCCGGCATCCATGCCCCCTTGACCCGAACCCGTGCCCGAGGCATCGATGAGGTCCGCGAAGACACGGTGGTTGGATCCCAGATTGGTATCCTCGACGAACTGGACATGCCAGCCGCCCAGGCGATAGCGATCCCGCTTGGGACCGAGGGCTTCCGCCACCGCATCCTGCACTTGCCTCTCGTCCACGGTTTCGCCGAAAGGGGTGCGGATGTCCAAATGCAGATAAGGTTGGGAGGTAAGCCCCTCGGCTACCAGGCCGGTGCGATTGATCCAATTGCCGTCCACATCCAATTCGTCGGGCGAGCGCCGACGCAACTCCAGCTTCTGATCGCGCATATGGAAAAGGGCATGCCCTTTGCCCCGGATATGCGTGGAGACCAGATGGGAGGCGGACAAAGGATTCAGGGGGCGCCTTTCACTGCCGACGCCAAGGACGCCAGCAAATCCTGCAGCTCCCGCTTAACGCGGCGCAGTTCCTCCCGCAGCTTGGCGGCGGCTTCGCCTCCATCGCCGGCATGGGCATTCATTTCGGGATGGGGATCCGTTTCGGAATGCCTTAGGGCGGATTCCGTTCCCGATTCGTGCGCGGATTCAGCCGCGGACTCGCTAGCCGGCGCCTCATCCCGGGCTTGCGCCGTCAAGTCCGCGGAATCCTTGGGCGGAGGCGCGGATGCCGGCACCCGCAGCAAGCTCAACTGCCCGTCCAGATCGGCCATGTTCATGTCCGCCATCTTCTTCTTCGCGCCGGGGATGGTATACATCTCCTCGTACAGCAGGAATTTGATGTAGCGGATGATCTTGATTTCCTTGGTGCGGTAGGCGCGATTGCCCGAGCGGTTCTTCTTCGGACGCAGTTGCGGGAATTCGGATTCCCAATACCGCAGCACGTGCTGTTCGAGCCCGGTCAAGGCGCAGACTTCGGAAATGGAGTAGTAGAGCTTGCCTTCTTCCAGCCGTCTCAGGTTCGCCTTGGTCATACGGTTCTGCTCCCTATCTTGTTCTCCGTGCCCCGGAGCAGCCGGGTCATGTTGGAACGGTGACGGTACAGTACGAAGGCGCTTACGGCGGTGCCGACCGCCAATACCGGATAGAGGTCCGGGTTCTGACGCAGGCGCGCTTCCGCGAGGATCCCGAATGGCAACACCAGGGCCGCGACGATGGACCCGAGGCTTACGTAGCGGGTACGCAGCACGATGAGGGTCCAGACCCCCAAGCAAACCAAGGCGCTGATGGGAGCGAAATAGAGGAACACGCCGAAGCTTGTGAGCACGCCTTTCCCGCCCCGGAAACGGGCGAAGCAGGTAAAGGAATGGCTCAGCACCGCGACCACTCCCGCGGCCAATCCCCAAGCCGGGGAGCCGGTGAGCCGGACCGCGAGCCACACCGCCAGGAAACCTTTGCCGGCGTCGAGCAAAGCCACGGGCAAGGCGGGCTTCCAACCCAGTGACCGCCAAACGTTGGTCATGCCGGGGTTCCCGCTGCCCACCTTGAAGATATCCACCCCGTGCAAGCGGGCCATCCACAAGGCCGGCGCCAAGGCGCCCAGGAAGTAGGCGGCGACGAGGGAGGCGGCGATGCGCGCGGGTGCAGAGTCCATTGTGACCATTGCGACCATTAGGCCCCGTCTCCCTTACGGCCGCCCTTCGATTCGGCGTCTTCCCAGAAATCGTCATCCGGATCGGAGTCCATGGCGGACTGCTGCCGTTCGGCCCCGTCCGATAGCTTTTTCTCTTCGTCGGCCCATTCCGCACGGACCTCTTCGGGGATGTTGCCCCAATGCAGGTAGCTCAACAGGTCCTCGTCGGTGCGCAGCTTGAAGCGGCTGCGGAACCAGATGCGTATGGGCGCGCCTTCGAGCTGGAAGAATTCGTAGGCTCTACGCCGCAAGTAACGGACATAGGCCGTTTGTATCCGTTCCGGATGGCTGATCTCGAAAGCCAAAGCCGGCGGATTGACCAGCACCTGGCAGCACCGCTCGAGATTCACGGGCCCCAGGGAGGTAGCCGGATGCGGGTGCTGGGACACCGTCTCTTCGAGGTAGCGGATCACGTTCTCGCGTCCCAAAACCCTGCCCAAGTTGTCCTTCACCTTCACGATTTCTTCCAGCACCCGCACCAGGCGCTTGCCGGTTAAGCCGGAAGCCGAAAGGAAAGGCATCCCTTCTAGATCGGGATTCTTCTGGCGCAGGGCCTTGACCATATGGTCGAAGGTTTTATCCCCAGGCTCCACGATGTCCCACTTATTGAGGCAAACGATGAGACCCTTCCCCACTTCCTGGATCAGGGTACAGATGCGATGATCCTGGATCTCCATCCCCCGCAAGGCATCCACCAACAAGACGCACACGTCGCTGCGACGGATCGCTTCCAGGGCGCGCATGTTGGAGAAATACTCCACCTCGTCCTTTACGCGCGCCTTCCGGCGCAGGCCCGCGGTATCCGTCAGCACGAACTTCCGGCCTTCCCACTCGAACTCGGTATCGATGGCGTCGCGCGTGGTTCCCGGGATAGCCGAGGTGATGACGCGATCTTCCCCTATCAGGGCATTGACCATGGTGCTCTTGCCGGCATTGGGCCGGCCCAGGATGGCAACCTTGATCTTATCTTCGCGAGGGACGAAGCGCGGCTTGGTGGGCAAATACTCCAGCACCTTATCCAATAGATCCGCCACGTTGTCGCCTTGCAGGGCGGAAATGGGGAACGGCTCCCCCAACCCCAGGTTCCAGAACACCGACGATTCCAAAGCCACGTTCCGGGACTCGGCTTTGTTGACCACCAGGATCACCGGCCGTCCCGACTTCTGGATCACGCGGGCGAAAGTCTGATCGAGCTCGGTGATGCCCACGCGACCGTCCGCCAGGAAAAGCACCACATCGGCTTCTGCGACGGCGACTTCGATTTGCTTCCGCACCGAGCCGTTCAAGCCATCGAGATCCTTGGACAGGAAACCGCCGGTATCTACCACGGTGAAGTAATGGCCGTTCCACTCGGCGACCTGGTAATGCCGATCGCGGGTCACGCCATCGCGATTGGCGACGACCGCCGCGCGACGACCCAGCACCCGGTTGAAAAAGCTGGACTTGCCCACGTTGGGGCGACCTACGATAACGACGGTGGCTAATTGCATTGCGGGGAAATGTAGAGCTTCATTAAGTGATTGGCAATGCTGACGTTATAAAATAGATTTAAACCCCCGATTAGGATTGGAATCGACGCGCCATGCCGCTGAAATTCGACTTCCACATGCACACATTGGATGATCCGTACGACCATCATGTGTACCACACCGTTTTCGAATTATTGGACAAAGCAGCCTCCCTCTCTTATGGGGCGCTTGCCATCACCTTGCATACCCGCCAATTCGAAAGCGAAGCCGCTACCCGCTATGCCCGCGAGCGGGGCATTTTGCTCATCCCCGGAGTGGAGCAGGATATCGAGGGTTGCCATGTTCTCCTCATCAATTTCCCCAAAGCGGCGGCCGAGCAGGTCGCTTCCTTCGCCGATCTGAAACGCCTCAAGGCCGAGTCGGCACGCGCGGGCGGACGGGAAACCCTCGTGATCGCCCCCCATCCTTTTTTCCCGAGCGGCGTGGCCTTGCAGGAGAAATTCTGGCGCCACGGCGATTTGTTCGACGCGGTAGAGGTTTCGGGCTTCTACCATGCGAAATGGAATCCCAATCGCAAAGCCATTGCCGCCGCCGAGAAGCTAGGCCTCCCCCTGGTGGGCAATTCCGACACCCATACCATCGAACAATTCGGGAAAACCTGGACCGAAGCCGATTGCCCGCAGGACGCGGACAGCATCTTGAGGGCGATCAAAGCGGGTCGGGCCAGCGTGAAGGGCCGGGCCTTGGACGCGGGCGAGATGGGCCGCATAGGCTGGAACGTCATCGCCAAAGGCTATATGAAATGGATCAACTACAAACGCACCCGGAATTGGCAGCCATCCGCTTGATCCGGCGGCGCTGAACAACCGCCTTACCCCCGCCCCGCTCTCGCGGGAATTCCGTAACGGTTGGTTCCGATACGGGGACTACCGATTCATTGATACAACCGGCGGGTTCCATGCGTCTGAAGAGCATGGAAAGGTGACGATATGCACAAACAACTTTCCCTATTGGCGATCGGATTGGCGGGGACCTACATCCTCTCGGGATGCATGGGCGTTATCACGTACTCGACCTTGATCGTATCCGGAATTAACGGCCGGCTCAAAAGATTCTTCAGGCTGGTCGCGGCTTCAATGGAAGCGGGCGCCGATCCCGATCAGAACGATTACGCTCACGGCGATGTTGGCGAGGAAGAAATCCTGGTTCAGGGAATCGAGGGACGCACTGCGGCGGAAAAGATGAAGGTACAGCAGCAACGCCGCCACGGCGGCAAGGCAAGTCCAGTACGGCAGGCCCAACTGGCCGTACCAGCCCAAAGCGGCCAGGCATAGCCACATCGCCAGGTGGGTCGCTTTGGACACCGTGAGGGCGGAGGCGACCCCGAGCCGGACCACCAGGGAGTGGAGGCCGCGAGCCTTGTCGAATTCGTGATCCTGGGTGGCGTAGATGATGTCGAAGCCGGCGATCCAGAGCCATAGGGAGAGGCACAAGAGCAACGGGGCGGCCCCGTCCGCCGGCCATCGCCTTTCCGCCAAAGCGGATAAGATGGAGTCCCCGCGCACCGCTATCCATGCGCCCACGGGCGAGATGCCGATGGCCAGCCCCAGGAAGAAATGCGATAGCGAGCTGAAGCGCTTGGTCAGGGAATAACCGCAAACCGCCACCAAGGTGGGCAAGGCCAAGGCGAAGGCCAGGCGGTTCACGAACCAAGTGGTAATGACGAAGACCGCGGCGTTCGCCACCAGGAACCCGATGACTTGCGCGCGCGAGAGGACGCCCGTGGGCAGATGGCGCCTGGCCGTGCGCGGATTCTCCTTGTCGAAGGCCGCATCGGCGAGGCGGTTGAAGGCCATGGCCGCGTTCCGGCAGGTCACCATGCAAACCAGGATCAGCAGGAAGATGCGTCCGGATGGCAGGCCGTTCGCGGCCCAGAGCATGGCGGCCAAAGCGAAGGGCAGGGCGAACAAGGTGTGGGAGAAGCGGACGAGCGCGAAATAATGCTTGAACGAGCTCATGGGGAGGCTTTCTTGGCGAGACTCACATTTCCCGCCAGCGTTCGCCGACGGGGTGATCGTGCAATCCGAGATGATCGAGAACGCGCGCCAACACGGTGTCGACCAGATCCTCGATGGTCGCGGGCTTAAGGTAGAAGGCCGGGGACGCCGGCAGTATGACCGCCCCTAGCGAAGCCAGGCTCTCCTGGTTGCGCAAATGCAAGGCGCTCATGGGCGTTTCCCGGGGCACGATCACCAAGCGGTATTTCTCCTTGAGGCATACGTCCGCGGCGCGCGTGAGCAGGCTATCGCCGATGCCGTGGGCGATTTTCGCCAAGCTTCCCATGGAGCAGGGGACTACCGCCATGCCATCGTGGCGCCAGGATCCGCTCGCGAACGGGGCGAAGAAATCCTTGTTGTCGTGGACCTTATCGGCGCGCCCGGCGATCCCGGGGAAACCTTCGAAGGCGCAAACCTTCTTGCCGGTTTCCGTGAAGACCACATGCGTCTCATGCCCCAGGGCTTTCAAATGCATGAGCAGGCGATCGGCATAAATCGATCCGGAAGCGCCCGTCACCCCGATCACATAACGTCCCATATCAACCCTTCACCGCGGTGACGATATGCGAGATGCCGAAATCGCAGGGGATGACGGCCACGTCGCGGAAGCCATGGCCCCGGAAGCCGTCCCTATATTCGCCGACGGATCGGAAGCGGCGGATGGAATCCACCAGATAGGCATAGGCTTGCCGGCGCGAGGCGAAAAACCATCCCAGGAAGGGGATGCACAGGGGGGCCAGGCCATGATAGAACAGGCGCGTGAAGGCCGTGGTGGGCCGGAAGAACTCGAGGGTGATGAAAAGGCCTCCGGGCTTCAGCAGACCGCCGATGGCGTCTATGCCGCCATCGAGGGAGTCCAGGTTACGCATTCCGTAGGCGCAGAGCGCCGCATCGAAACTGCCATCCTTGAAACAAGGATGGAGCGCATCCATCCGGACCAGGAAAGGACGCACCGCGGGCGCATCCGCGGCCAACTTGCGTTTGGCCTCTTGCAGCATGGGAAGCGAGAAATCGGCGATGACGCCGCGCGATCCCGGCGCGCGCGTTCCTTCCGTGCCCGCCCAGGTCCGCCAAAAATCACCCGTGCCCCCGCACAGATCGAGGACGCGCAGGGGCGCGTTCCCCCGCAGGCAGGCCGCGGCGCGCCTCCGCCATGCGCGGTCCCGTCCGGCGCTCAGGAAATGGTTGAGGAAATCGTAACGGCCAGCGATGCCGTCGAACATGCGCTGGATGGCGAGTCCCATGATTGGTGTTTGGCTCCTTGGAGGCTAAAATGTACATAATAGCCGATGAAGGCCATTCCCCGCTTGCTTCGAATGGCCCTTCCCGCGAGCGCGGCCATGATTTTCCTCCTCGCTACGCCCGCGATACGCGCGGCAGGTCCCGATTCGTCGGGGCACGGCGTCCATCGCGGGTACCGGGCCTTCCAGCCCAAGCCCGGCGAAGCGGCCGACGAACCTTCCAGCCAACTCGTGCAAGTACTGCTCGACCGGCAGGACAAAGGCGAGTACGAATCCTACATGGTGCAGGCGCTCTTCCGCGGCAAGCCTCCCGAACGCAAGGTGCGCGTGCAGAACGACCGCATCGAAATCGATTTCCTGGATACGGGCAAGCCCGCCATGCGGCTTTCCCGCATCCGCGGCGGCGTGGTGGAGGCGAGCCTGATCGAAGAATTCTATTACCGGGAACCCTCGCGGCCCGGGGACGGCGCCGGTGGGATGCGGACCAAACGCCTGGTGCGGCTGACCTTATACACCAAGGCCAGGCCCGATTTGACCTTTCGCAACACCCTCGATCGCACTCTCATCCATTTCCGCCTGGACAAGGCGCGCCATTAGCCGGGAGCGATTTGACATGCCCAACGCTTCCGCTTAAATTTAACCGCGCTGATGGCCCTTTAGCTCAGTCGGTAGAGCAGAGGACTGAAAATCCTTGTGTCCGCAGTTCAATTCTGCGAGGGGCCACCAGCAAAAATCTTACGTCCCGGACGCCTCCCCGGGCCATTACGATCCCTCCCCCTTTGCTTCCCGCCCTTGCCCGGATCCCCCGGTAAACGCTACCATTACCCCGTAATGGAGAATCCCAAGCGACCCATCAGCCCCGAAGGGATGGAGAAGCTCAAGCAGGAATGGGAAGACTTGTGGTACCGCACCCGGCCCAAGCTCCTGGAGGAAATCGCCGCGGCGGCCGCCCAAGGCGATCGTTCCGAGAACGCCGAATACATCTACGGCAAGAAGCGGTTGCGGGAAATCGATAAGCGCCTGCGCCAGCTGGACGACAAGATCGGCAAGAGCGTGGTGGTGGAAGGACGCGCTTCGGCCACCATCACCTTTGGCGCGCGCGTTCGCCTTCGCCGTTCCGACGGCCGCGAAATGACATTCCAAATCGTCGGCGCCGATGAAATCGATCCCATGGAAGGCCGGGTATCCATGGACTCCCCCATCGGAAAGTCCTTGATCGGAAAGCCGCCGTTGGGCCAGGTGGATGTCGAAACCCCGCGCGGGTCGGTGGCTTATGAAATCATCGAGGTGGATTATCCGTAACATCCCCGAGGGAATCCGCGCTCTTGAAATCCTGGAAGCGCGCCCGCAGGTCCGCCCAGGGCAGGCCCGGCGGGCAAGTCTCGCGGGACAAGTTCCGCAAGTCGGGCAGGAGGCCTTCGAAGCGCAGCTTGGCGAAGATGTCCGGCAAGGCGCGGTCGGGCAGGCGGGCGAGCTTTTCCAGGAGTTCGCCGGGCAGCTTCCGCACCGGTATGAATTCGGGGGGAACGGGGCGTCCCAGCCCGAAGTGACGGACGATTTGCCTCAGGTAGGGTTCCCATTGGATGGCCGCGCGGACCAGCCAGGCGGGACCGGGAACGCCGGCAGGAGCGGCTTCATCGGCGGCGCGGACGTAGGCGAAGTCCCCCGCGAACAATGCCAACAACTTTATCGGGATCAGGCCCGGTCCGGATGCGGCGCGGATGCGGCACCAAGCCAACGGTCCCGCGCCTTCGGGTTCCTGGCGCAGGCCTTCCAGTTGGCGCGCTCGTTCCCAGCGTTTAAGCGCGCGATGACTATCCTCGAGCATGCCCCGTCTCCGCGAACCTATCCCGGGACGAGGGCAGGCCGAGTCCAATTTAATTCCTTCGGCGGCGGCACGGCCGGCAATGGATCGCCGCGAAGAGGAGTTCCCCGTGCTTTCTGTTGGGTCCTTTCCGGGGCGGTCTATGCTTTATGCGGATGCGCCGGCACGTCGGGCGAAGGTTCCGGGGGAAAAGTATACGCTCCCGAAGACATGCCCGACATTTGCCAGGATATCGATTTCAACCAGGCAGGGGCCGATCTAAAAGCGGAATGCGGCGTACAGACCCGCAATTATATGGCCTACCGGAACATTCCCGAGCATCGCAACCTCCTTTTACCCAAAGGCGCCAAGATCGTGCATAAAGGGAATGGCTTGGAATTGCGGCTCACCAACACCCTTCCCATCGGACTTCCCGCCGACATGGACGGTAAGATTTTCTTCGACGAGAAACTTCGCCGCACCTTCATCAAGAACAAGCTCGATTATTGCGAATTCTTCCCGGAGCATGCCACGGGACGCCTGCGGATCTTGCGGCTGGACATTCCCTTGGACGCCGGCGGCGAGCAATCGGTTTGCTTTACGGTCGGTACGCCGCCCGCCACCACCCAGCGCAAGGTCGGATATGCCGGCCGCTTGGATTTATTGGAATGCGCCGACTTCGAAAAGCTGAAGGCGGCGGCGCAAGCGCAAAACGGCCCGGTACAGGCTGATTTCGGGGCGGGCGATAGTTCCGGGACGGATTTAAAAGGTCCGGGGACCGGACCGGAAAAGGCGCCCGGCCGGTGAGCCGGGTCTAGGGCGTTAGCCGGATTGCCCTACCGATTGCGCGGTAAACGCCTCGATGACATCGTTCACCTTATCCATTTTGCAGAACTCGTCGAATCCAAATTCCTTCAGGAAGGCCTGGTTCAGCTTCTCAAGCAAAACTTTGCGCTCACCGTAGGTAATCTTGTAATCGACGATGAACCGGTCCTCATCGTTGATGTCTTCCGGATCGAAGCCCACCACTTCGGCGATGATGCCCTTGATCGTTTTCGTCTTTTCGTTGTCCAAAATTGTTCCTTTTTCTTCAAAGAAAGAAAAATAATGTCCGAATCCAAGTGCCTATACCTCTAATTTACGAAGCTGAGAGGCCGGGCTACGATCTTTTTTTCGGGAAAGTGAGGCTGTTTATGGTTTTGAGGTATGTCCCGGTCATCGCCCTGTTCGCATCGCTTTCCCGGGCCTGGGACAGCCCCATGCCATTCGCGCAGAGCCCGGCTACCGCGGTCTCGCAAGGCGCCTTCGCCAATCCGGCCGCGGCCGGCTTCGGGGAAGATACGCGCGGGAGCCTGGGATGGGCGGGTTGGGACGCCCGGCCCGACGCCCGCCAACGCCTGTGGGCCTTAGAGCAGCAGGGCCCCGGCTGGGCGGGCGGATTCCGCTATTGGGAAGGCGCGGGTCCTTATCTTGCGCGATTCGATCTCGCGGGCGCCTGGAACGCCCTGGACCTGTTCACCTTCGGGCTGCGTCCCGCTTACGTCTGGGACGGGCAGGGTCCCGACCATCTCTTGCTGGACGGGGGATTGGATTTCCGCCCTTGGCCGCAACTGCTTTTAGGGGCATGGACCGAGAACCTGGCGACGGCGGGCGATGAAAGGCGGACGCACCGCTTGGCCGCGTCCCTCCGGCCATTCGCCGTTTATCCGGGAGGTTGGGCCGATTTGGACGTGGGCTACGGCTTCGAGCGGCAGGGGCCGGGGAAACACCGCGGTTACGTGTTCGGTGAGATCCCCCTCTTCGCCGGGCTGCGGACGGAGGCCCAATGGGATCCGGGACGCGGCGAGGGTAGCTTGGGTGTTACCCTGCAACTGTCGGGAAGGATGGCGGCGGGGATCGGGGCGGCCCGGGGCGGCGGCGCCCCTCCCGGGATGCGCAACCGCCTGGGGGCCGATCTGGCGCGGCGGGAACGGGCCGATGCCGCCATGGAATGGAGAACCGCCCAGAAAGCGCCGTTCCTGGCGTCGGACGGGGCGGTCGCGGAAATCGATCTCAACCGCGACATCCAGGAGGGCGAAACCGATGAGGGTTGGTTCCAGGGCAAGAGCCTGGGATTCGTGGACCTGATGCGGCGCTTCGACGTTCTGGAATCCGACCGGCATCTCCGCGCCGTGGCCGTCAAGTTGGGCAGCGCTCGTTGCGGCTGGTCCATGGGCGAAGAGATCCGCGACCGGCTCCTGCGCCTGCGCGCCCGGGGCGTACGTACGGTCGCCTACATGGAAGAGGTCTCCCCCCTCAATTACTACCTGGCCACGGCCTGCGGGACCATCGCCATGCAACCCCAGGGCCATTTCGCGGTCAACGGCTTCGCGGCCGAGGTGATGTTCTATCGGGGCCTGTTCGATAAGCTGGGCGTGGAACCGCAATTCCTCCGGCATGGGAAATTCAAATCCTTCGAAGAGCCTTACACGCGAACGAGCATGTCGGAGCCGATGCGATCGGATTTGCAAGGATTCATAGCCTCGCTGTGGGACAACTTCCTGGCCGAATCCGCGCGGGCGCGGGGGCTGCCCAAGGATTCGCTGCGCAAGGCCCTGGAGTCCCCTGAGATCGGTTTGGAGCATGCGGTGCGGGCGCATCTCATCGACACCTTGATTTACGCAGATCAATTGGCCGAACTCGCGGGAGGCAAGGGCGCTCATCTGGACGGGAACCAGCCGGACAGGGTAGCGCGCACGACATGGGACATTCCGCCGCAAATAGCCATCGTGGTCGTGACCGGCGACATGGTGGTCGGTTCGAGCGCGCGTTCCTGGCTGACCGGGCCCGATCTGGCCGGCTCGGAAACGGTGGCCGGCCAATTGCGGAAGGCGCGCAAGGACCCTTCCGTCAAAGCGGTGGTCCTACGCGTGGATTCCCCCGGCGGTTCGGCCCAGGCCGCCGACATCATGTGGCGGGAGGTGGAACTTTTGAAGAAGGCCGGCAAGCCCGTGGTGGCCTCGGTGGGCCGCGATGCGGCTTCCGGCGGATATTACCTCATTTGCGGCGCGGATAAGATCCTGGCCGCGCCTAATTCCGTGCTAGGCAGCATCGGGGTGCTATGGGGCAAGTTCGTATTGAAGGGGCTGTTCGACAAACTGGGGCTCAAGTCCGAGACCGTGAAGACTTCACCCCATGCCGACGGAACCTCGATGACGCGGGCCTGGGATTCGACGGAAACGGACGCCTTGCAGCGGCACATGGACAAGTTCTACGACGACTTCATCACCAAGGTCGCGAACGGAAGGCATATGCCCAAGGCCCGGGTGGACAGCCTGGGGCAGGGCCGCATCTTCACGGGCGTGCAGGCCGCGGCCAATGGCTTGGCGGACGAACTGGGAGGATTGGGCGATGCCATTTCCACGGCCCGCAAACTGGCCGGCATCGGGCCGCGGAGGGACGTAGAGGTGGTGGTCTTCTCCGCCCAAGGCGAGTCTTCAGTATTGCCTATCCCGGGGATGGGAGTCAGCCGGGCGCGCGGTGCTGAAGGACTCGCGGTCGGGATCAAGCAAGAAACCGATCGGATATCCGCCTTGGCGAAGCCGGATTTATGGGCCTTGGACCCCGAACTCGCGGGTTGGAACGTTTCCCCCTTGGCGGGATGGGAATGACAGAAGCGGAAGGGGAAGCGGAACCGGGATCGGTTAGGGAAGGTACGGCGGATGGGGCTGGTTGCTGCGTCCGCCCTTTAGATCGAGCAGGGTGAACAGCAAGGACGGGCAGAGGACCGAATAGGCCGCCTGGGGTTCGTGCAGCCAAGGCTTGTCCCCCACCGCGGCGATGTCCCGCAGGGATTTGGTATCCAACGCGGGGAAGGACAAGCCCCGTACGGGGGTAACCTTCCCGGTACGGGAATCGAGCATATCGATCTCGCAGGGCGGCGTGAGGGAAAAGCTTCCGCGCCCATCGAGGGCGTCGGTGACCGCCAGCTGGCCCGCCAAGGGATGCCGCAACAACTTGAGCGCATCGTCATCGGCCAGTTTGGAAACGATCATCCCGTAACCGGTGCCTTCATCCACGCCCATGGCGGAGAGTTGCGAACGGAGTCCCGCTTCGGTGACGGGCTTGGACGAGCTGAGTACGGTCACCCCCGGGAAGCCCCCGCCATAACGCCAATGCCCATTGCTGACATGCCCCTTGGCCTTCAGCACCGGTACCTTGCCGAGCAGGAAATCCTTCACGCGCCCGTTTTGGACCAACACGATGTCCTGGCCGGGCTGGCCCTGTTGATCCACCTCGTAATGCCCGAACAAGGAGCGGCCTTGATAGGCGGCCATGGAAGGCGAATCCGTAATCGTGATTTCCCCGGGGAAAAGCTTGCGGCCGGCGAGGCTCACCAGGAAATTCGGCTCGGACATGGTGCTCGCGGCTTCGCGGAGATGGGCCTGGGGCGCCAGCAAGGCCTTGGTCAAAAGCTCCCCCGCGGCATGATCCGTGAACAACACCGGGCCGCGGTAATTGGCCAAGGGCTCGGCCGATCGCAAATGATCCATGCGCTTGAGGATAGGCTGCAGGGAATCCTTCAAAGCCGCGAGGGCGGTGGGGCCTTCGCCCAGCGGCAGCGGATCCCGGGTGGCGATCCTTAAATAATCCCAAAGCGGCGCCCCGTCCTTGGCCTGGGTGAACAGCGAAACGAGTAAGGTATGCTCCTTCACGGTTTCGATCAGACGCGCGCCTTCCGAATCCACGTAATAGAAGGTCGTGTAATAATATTGGTAGCCCACCCGCGATTCCAAAAGCCAGGGGAAGCTTCCCAGCCATCCGCTCAAGGACTCGCCCATCGCCCGCAGCTTGGTCGTATCGGGCGCGGTGCGCGTCTCGGCCCGGAAATGCGTCAAAACCTTCTGCTTGGTGAAATCGGGAAGGCTATCGCTCCGGTTGTGGTTGGTGAGGAAGGCTTTCTTCTGCGCCAGGTTTTCCACCGCCACCTTGTACTTGGCGTCGGTGGCGGCCCATAGCGAGGCCCGGATCAGGTTGGTGTCGTTATCCTGGGGCAGCGGTAGGCGCAGGCGGGGCCCGAACACGATGCCACCCTGGAAATTGGTGTTGTCCTGGGCGTAGTCCCCTACCCTGAGATCGACATCGGCCATGTGCTCGTGGTCTTCATCCACCATTTCGCATGCGCCCAAGGAGGCTTGCATGTGGCTGGACTCGACGTCCCAAACCAGGTACGAGATGAAGTAAGGCCGGGGACGTCCTTTGATGCGCAAGCTGTCCATCGAGCGCTTGAGCTCATGGGACATGGCGGCGAGCACGGGGGAGCCGGAAAGCTCGGCCGAATCCGGGGGATTGGCCTTCCCGGCGGTCGGTGCCGGAATACCGGGCGCGTCCACGGGCGCATGCGGCGCGGGCTTGGCCGGGGCTTGCGCGGGGCTTCCGGCGGGTTGCGCGGGCTGCCCGCCCGGCGGTTGTTGCGCATGGTGGCCATCGGTTTGCCCCAATCCAGTCGTGGCGCATATGGCGAGGATCCCGAGCACGTTAATCGCCTTCATGGGCGCACCGGGGGAGGTGGTAAGATAGGAGCCAGGTTCTGATCTTTGGCGCGGCTTTCGAATTCCATGGACTCCAGCAAAATGGACGGCGCGATGGCGGATACCGGGATCCAGCCCGATTCGGCTCCGCAATACCCGTTGAATACGGCCGGATCATCCCCCGCGGCCACAATTTGCTTTAAGGTCACCAAGGGAGTACCCACCGCATCCACCCCCCGCACCACGCGATCGGGACGCTTATCCGCGAAAATCTGCGACACGTAAAGCGGTTCCACGCGGAAGGACTGCGGAAGATCCCTTCCCGTATAGGTGAAGCCCCCGGAGATATCGTGCAGTAGCAGGCCATAGGGCTTGCCGGTGCGCTTGAGCAAGGCGCGCAGGCTATCGCGAAGGGATGCTACGGGAACCGTGCGGGAAGCCTCCAGGATGGTGTTCCCCATGCGCGCCGTGGGAGCGAGGCCCAGCGCCCCGCGGCCATGCCCGTTGGAAGCCCCTTTAGGCGATATCACGGAGCGGCTGAACAGGAAATCCTTGAACACCCCGTCCTTCATCAGGAGGGTGGGCCGGGAGGGAACGCCTTCATCATCATAGCGGTAATATCCGTTCAACGGGATCGTCCCCGCGAAGGCGCGGGTGGGATCGTCCTGGATGGTGACGAAGGGGGACGTGAGTTGCTGGCCGACCTTGGATACGAAGGTTTGCCCTTCGTCCACGGCTTTCTGCCGATGGCCTTCCACGCGATGGCCGAAGACCTCGTGGGTAAGCACGGCGGCGGCGATGTTTTCCAGGATGACCGGGCCGACATAGGTTTCCATCACCGGGGCGGCGCGCAGGGTATCCAGTTTCCGGATCAAGGTCTCGGCGGCGATCTTCAGGCTGTCATACGGGAAATCCAGCGGAGCCTCGCGGAAGAAGAAATCCTTCGTCAACCAGAGGATCATCCCGTCCTCGGCCTTGGTCTCCACGTAAAGCCCGATATTCCCCAAGGTCTCGGTATGCGCGAGGGAGGTCCCTTCCGAACTCACGATCAGCTTGCGCACCTGCCGATAGGTGAAATCGATGGAGGTGGAATACAAATGCGGATTATTCGCGAACAGCCGGCTGGCGCGTTGGATGCGCGCGTAAAGGGTATCCAGGGCTTTGCGCGGCGGCGGTTTCGGGGGTTCGGGCTCCACCTTGCGCACGACGGGCGCGGGCGCGAAGTCAAGGCCGGAGTCGTTCTCGGCGGGGCGCACGTCCACGTTGGCCTTGATCTTGATGTATTGATCCTTGGCGGCGCGATAGGCGAAATCGGTGGCGATCTTGAGGGCCTGTTCCGCGGGCTTGCCTTCGGGCTCGAAAGGGAGACGCTCGTTCTGATACCCTTCCCAGGCGGTGAAATCCAGGTTCTCCCGCATGGGATGGGTATTATCGAAGCGGCCCGAGCCCACGCGGGCCTCCACGCCGAAGTAACGCGAGGTACCGCTTTTGTCCTCGATGACCCCGCCGCGATTGGCTTGGAAGCTGTGGTAGAGCGTGTCGTTGACCCGATAGGCGAGATAGTAAGGCGTGAGGGTATCGGCCTTGCGCAGGGTCTTCAGGTACTTGTCCAGATGCTCGCGGTAGAAGCGTAGTCGCGTCTCGGTCTTACCGTCGCCCGTGGCCGCCGGCACGGATGCGGCGAATGCCGAGGCCAGCATGAGCGCGATCGTAAAATGGCGGCGAAACGACTGCATGCTGTCCTTGTCTAAATCTACTATTGTTGGCCCGTCTTCCCTACGGCTTGCCGGGTCGCGTGGGCCAGCATGGGATGGGATTGGACGAAGCGCGTCAGGCGGCGTCCGGGATCCTCCTCGCGCCAGGCCCGGAACCCGGGCAGATCCCGGATCGCGCCGATGGCGGCGTCGAGATCGAGTTCGCCCTGCTCCCGGCGCACGGCCGTTCCCAAGCCGGTAAGATGATCCGCCAGGTATTCCTGTTCCGTCTGGCCCGGGGTCGGTACCAGCACCGCGGCCGAGGCCCCGAGTACGGCCAATTCCATCACCGTCGTATATCCGGAACGGGCCACGAGGGCTCTTGCATTGGAGAAAACTTGCGCCAACTCCCCTCCCGGAAGATGGTCGAACACGTTGAGCTCGCCCTTGCGCATGGACGCGAGGCCCGGACCGGCTTGGCCGGAAGCGCCGGGCAAACCCCGCACCAGCACCCGCGTGCCGGAAAGGCGCGCCAACGACGCGCGCAGGGAGGCTTCGAACAAGGATCGTTGAGGCTCGGGCCCGCTGACCACGGCGGCGATGTCGATGCTTGGGCCCTTAGGAAGGGAATCGGCCGCGGACGCGGCGAAGCGCCCCAATGGCCCGATCCATTCCCGGTTACCAGGAGGAGAAACCGGTCCCGCCAGATTCCCGGCCAAGGAACGGGGCGGCGGCCAATCCGGGATCCAGACGCGCTCGAATCGGGCCAAGGCCTTCAGGTTCAATCGGAGCAATATCCCTTCGGCAAAGCTTTTGAAGGGAAGTTTCGCGGGAAGGCGAAAAGCGATCTGATGGGTGATGAGAATGGTCGGGATTCCCGTTCCGGCCAGCCCGTAGCGACCGTCCGAGATCACGAGATCGCAGGGATGTGCCGCTAGGAGCCGGCCGAGCCGCCTTTTTTCCTCCCGCCAGCCCGCCAGGATGGCCGGGATCTGGATCACCAAGGCCGGGAGCAGCAGGGCCGCCGAGCGGGAGTAACGCACGCGATACCCCGGGAATTCATCCCAGGCGAGTTCGGGGAATTCGCCCCGCAGCAGACGCAAGGCCCCCTCCGCCGCGGCAAGGCGCACTTCATGACCGGCTTCGCGCAAGGCGCGGACGAGGGGAATGCAGCGGCCCGCATGTCCTAAGCCCCAGTCCAAGGGGCAAACCAGGATCCTCATGCGGCCGGGCCCGAGGGAGTCCCGGCATGGATCAAGAGGGAAGCCGCTTCCAGCATGCGATGGACCGGGCCTCCCACGGCGGCCAGGTATTCTTCGGGGCGTTCCCGCCAAAGGGCGTGGACCCCTTCCAGGTGATCGTCCGGCAAGGGCTCCGGCCGCGGGTGGTAACCGGAGTGGTACGGTAGCTCCAAAGTGACCATGGCGGGCCGCACCCCGTCGGCATAGGCCAAATGATGCCCGGCCCATTGGCCCAGGGAACCCGGGCAATATCCCGCGGAAGGCCCTTCCTGGCGGTGGATGCGCAATCGGTAGGGCCGCTTTTCCTCCGCCGTCAACGCGGCCCACATGCTTTCCGCCAAAGGCGTGCTTTGCGGGCCGTCCGCGTCGATCTCCGACAAGGCCCAGTGGAGGCTGACGATTTTACGCGGCCGCCATGCCAGGATGAAGTCATGCAAGGCCCGGGACTCGGGTTCGGACAGGGCCGATGCCCCGGAAGGCTCGTCTGATCCCGGGCTCCATCGATGGGGGAAATTGCGGTTGAGATCCACCCCGCGGGCGTTGTAACGGCTCCCGAGGGCGTGACCGTCGGGATTGTGCAGGCTGAGGACGGCCACCGGGGCCGGCAGGCCGGCACCCAGGCGGGAAATGACGAAGGACTCCAGCAAGTCGACGGTGGCGCGTTCGTCCCCGTGCGTGCCGCCGATGAGCAGGGTCCCGCGGGGATGCGCGAGCGCGTCCCGTTCATGCGCGGGGAAATTGGCGCTGAGGATCAGCTCCCGGCCTTCGAGGGAAGCGCCGACGGGAAATCGCTGGATTTGGCTCAACATGGCCGGTCCATAATATCATAAAATCAGGATTAACCAAAGCAGGCGGCGGGATTTATATTCCCCGGCGGACGCGGAAACATGATACGTATCTATCCGATCGGAAAAGCCCTCCACCCGCGCCATGTCTTCCGCATCTCCCGCGCCAGCCGGGTCCAGGTCGACAACGTCTTCCTCTCCCTCACCCAAGACGACGTAACCGGATACGGCGAAGCCTCCCCGAACTCGTTCTTCCACGAAGACCCCCACGACGTGCAAATGGCCCTATTGGGCCTCTCGGATTATTTCCGGCGCCAGACCCTTACGGGCCTTGCCGACATTTCCCGCATCTGGGGGGAGTTGGAACCACGGCTTTCGCCTTCGCGGGCGTGCCTATGCGCGATCGACGTCGCGCTTTGGGATCTATGGGCCAAGCTGAGCGGCATGAGCGTTTGCGAAGCCGCGCTGGGACGACACGCGCACCCGGTAGCCACTTCCGCCACCTTGGGGATCTGCGAACCGGAAGAATGGCCCTCCCGCATCGCCGAGTTGACGGACTTTCCCGCCATCAAGGTCAAGATGGACGCCCGCCTGGATACTTCCTTGCTGGAAGCCATCCGGACGCGCAGCCCGGCGGCCTTGCGGGTGGACGCGAACGGGGCCTGGGCGGGGATCGACATCGCCGCCGCGAGCGCCCGTCTGGCCGCCCTCGGCGTGGAATTCATCGAACAGCCGCTGCTTCCCGGGGACGACGATCGCATGGAATCCGTTCTCCGTAATTCCACCCTACCCATCCTAGCCGACGAAAGCTGCGCCCTCCCGGGGGATATCGAACGGCTGCCGGGACGGTTTTCGGGGTTCAACATCAAGCTGGTCAAATGCGGGGGCCTCACCCCGGCTTTAGGCATGGTGCGTCGCGGCCGCGAATTGGGCCTGAAGGTGATGATCGGTTGCATGCTGGAAAGCAGCCTTTTGATCGCGGCCGGTTGCGTGGCCGCGCAAGACGCCGACTATGCCGATCTGGACGGGAGTTGGCTGTTACGGGATGATCCTTGCCGAGGGCTAACCTGGAACAAGGGCCGGATCGGGCTCCCGTCTACGCCAGGCTTGGGGGGTGCCCCGATTTGGCCGCCGGACTGAAGCTGTTCGCCCCATAAGCGGCTGATAAGCCCCGCGCCGGTGCGTATATTATGGGAATGCAGGTATTGGAACGCGGCGATGAACGTCTTACCCTGAAGGCCGGCAAGGTGCTGGATCTGGCCGATCCGGAATTCCAGGCCTTCCTCGATAAGCTTACCCTCACCGGTTCGGATTACCAGGGCGTAGGCATCGCGGCGCCCCAGGTCGGCGTCTCCTCGCGGGTTTTCATCATGGCTCCCCGGCCCAATCCCCGCTATCCCGACGCGCCTTTGATCGAACCCTTCGCCGTCATAAATCCGGTCATCCTGGGCGCATCGGATGAGATGGAAACCGGATGGGAAGGTTGCCTGAGCGTGCCCGGATTCCGGGCCCAAGTCCCGCGGCATCTCGAGGTGGACGTGGAGTTCATCGATCGGCAAGGCGGCCTGCGCCGGGAACGGTTCTCCGGTTTCCTCGCGCGCCTCTTCCAACACGAGTACGATCACCTGGAAGGCATCTTGTATCCGGAGCGGCTGCCTCAGGGTAACTCGTTGGTTACCTTGGAAGAGTATACCGCCCTGACAGGGATCCAGGTTCCGCGCTAACTCGCTTGAATTTCCCGGAAGCAATCGGGCCCTGGAGAACGGCTAAAGGGGAGTAGGTGCTCATCCCGGTCGGCTTCGGACTTTGGCACGGCACATGGGCTCGATGCCTACCGTTGCTACTTTCGTCCTGGCGGGGTTCAGCTCTCACACATTGCGTGAGGTCCGGGCCTTCCAGGATGAGCATTGGACAATATAGGTGTCTTGGGTTGCGCTTGTAAAGGAGCGGGCGACCGTGCGCTAGGGGCCGGGCGGGGCTTAAGTCTCCGGCTCGATCGCCTTCGGCCGCTTGCGCAGATCCTGGAAAAAGGCGCGCACCAGGTCCAGGCACTCCTCCGCCATCACCTCGCCTTGCACCTCCACGACCCGATTGAGTGGATTGCCTTCGAGGATGGAATACGTGGAGCCCAAGGCCCCCAAGCGCTTGTCTTTCGAACCGTAGACGACGCGCGAGATGCGCCCGTTGAGGATGGCCCCGGCGCACATGGGGCAGGGTTCCAAGGTGGCGTATAAGGTACAGCCGTCCAACCGCCAGTTCTGGACGGCGCCGCTGGCCGCGCCCAGGGCCAGGATCTCCGCGTGGGCGGTGCAATCCTGGAGGCCTTCCATGCGGTTATGCCCGCGTCCGATGACCTTCCCCTCTTTCACGATCACGCAACCGATGGGCACTTCGCCCTCGTCATAGGCGGCCTGGGCCTCGCGGAGGGCTTGGCGCATGTAATGTTCGTCGTTCGCGGGGATTAGCATAGCCGTTTCAGTTCGATAGGGTTCGGGCGGGCCCGCCTCAGTTGTAGAATACCAACCGGTTGCGCCCGGTTTCCTTGGCGCGGTACAAGGCCTTGTCCGCCTTCTCCAGGACTTCGTGCCCATGCCGGGAATCGATGGGATACATGGCGCCGCCGATGCTCATGGTCACCTGGAAGCGGACCGTCCCGGATTCGAAAACCTTGGCCGCCACGCTTTCGCGGATGCGCTCGGCGGTCTCCCCCGCCCTGGCCCGGTCCGTATCGGCCAGCATGCAGACGAATTCCTCGCCGCCGTAGCGCGCCATCAGATCGGTCCCGGCCCGGATGTTCTGGGAGATGATGCGGGCGACTTCCTTCAGCACTTGATCGCCCATGGGATGGCCGTAGGTGTCGTTCACCTTCTTGAAATGGTCGATGTCCATCATCAGCACGGCCAGGTGGTGATCGTAGCGTTGGGCCCGCAGGATTTCCCCCAGGAATCGCTCTTGGAAGGTGCGATGGTTCTCCACGCCGGTAAGGCCGTCGCGGCTGGCGAGCTGCTCCTTCTCCTGATACAGGCGGGCCCGCGAGAGGGCGAAGCCGGCCGCGCGCGCGATGGTGGAGAGCATGTTCTGCTGGTGTTCCGAGAAGCGGCGCGCGCGGGCCGACTCCACCACCAGCGCCATATCGATGCCTTGATCGGTGGGGACGGGTACCGCCAGCAGGCTTGCCATGCGCCCGTAGGCCTTTTCCTTGGGGCTGAAGCGGGGCACGTGCGGCGTAGGCGGGAACACGCGGTTGACGATCTGCTCCTTCTCGAAGACCAGGGAAACCAGCCCCTTGTCGGCGAGGGAAAATGAGAAGCCTGATAATTCCTGCTCATCGGCCCCGGCGCAGCTCGCGACGCGGGCCTCGTCGCCATTGCGCGCGACGCGTTCCACCACCAGGAAACGATCGCCCTCCAGGCATTCCGACATATAGGTCTGCACGTGGGTGACGATGTTGGCCACCGACATGTTCTCAAGGAACTTGCGTTGGTAATTGGTCAAGGCCGCCAACTGCTCCTTGTGGAAGGCATGCTCGAAACCCATATAAGCGTGATAGGCCAAGTTCCCGGCCAGATTGGCGAAGGCCTCCAGCTTCTCGATTACTTCCGGACCGAAAGCATGCTCCTTCAGGCTGTCCACGATCACGGCGCCTCGGCGCGCGCTTTTGACCAGGATGGGCACGCCGGCCAGGGAACGCACGCCTTCATCCTGCGAGTAGTAATGCAGTTGGGTCGAATCGGCGACGATGTCGCCTTCCAGCACGCGACGCACGCCGTCCTTGTTAAGCTGCCCCACCAGGCCCTGATGGCTGGCGATGGCCGCGCCCGCCACGACGGCCTCGGAATCCGTGATCCAAACGCGCAGGTAAAGGCCATCGGCTTTGCCGGGGAAAAGCACCGCATAGGTATGGCCGCCGGGAATGGCTTGCTTGAGCAAGGCCAGCCCGTCGAACAAGGTCGCGTCGATGTTATCCTCCAGCTCGCGCAACGCGAGACGGCGGGCCTCGCGCGCCTGCGCCTCGCCGCCTACCATGGCAAGGTCGCCTTTCAGGAAGGCGCGCGTGGTATCTTGCCGACGCTCTTCCACGCCCGCTTCTTCCGTTCGTTGCTGGGGGACCACCGTGGTTTTGCGCGTGGGGGCGGCGGATCTACGGCCTCCGGGACGCGAAGTGATCGCCAATACCAGACCGGCCACGGCGGGCAAAAAGGCTATCCGCCACTGGCCTCCCATGCAGCCGAGGCCCGCGAAGAGGCCGGCCAGGAGGAACCAAACCCCGCTCACACGCGGGCCGCCTTCCACCAGAGTATCAAGCCTAGCGGAGCGAAGAGCAGATTGCCTAACCAGGCGCCGACCATCGGGGTCAGGGTCCCATTCTCGCCCATGACCAGGCCGAGCCGGAGGGCGACGTAGTAAAGGAAGGTGATCAGGAGGGCGATGCCGAAGTTGCGGGCCAGGCCGGTCTTCAGGGTATTCACCGACATGGCCGCGCCGATCAGGGCCATGAACAGGGAAACCAGGCTGGACGAGAAGCGGAACAGCTTTTCGGTTTCCAGCACGCGCGGATTCTCGCCCGAGCGCTTGAGGATGGCGATGCGGCGATCCAGTTCTTGCAATCCCATCTCTTCAGGGTAGGAGCGGTCGTCCAATAAATCCTTGGGGGCGTCCTTGAATTCGGGGAAGGGCGTTTCCGCGAAGGCCTTGGCCGTAAGCTTACCGTCCTTGAAATCGCGGCGCATCCCGTCCTTCAGCACCCAATGATCTTTCACCCAGGCCAAGGCGCGCGCGTCGATCCGGGTCTGGATTTTCCCATGCCGTGGCTGGCGAATGACGGTGACGCCTTGCCCGCTATTCTTATGGCCCGTGTAGAAATCGAAGTACAAGACCAGCCCGTCCGAAGCGGTGTATAGGTAGTTGAACTTCTCCAGGGGATCGCCTCCGGACTCCCCGTCCTGGGACTTAGGCTCGCTGATCTCGTACCGGCGATGATTGGCGTCCGGCAGGACCCGGTCTTCGAACCAATACATGAATGCGCTGAGAAGGGCTCCGAAAAGGACGATGGGCCCGATGATGCGGCTGACCGGGATGCCGGCGGCGCGCAGGGCCACCAATTCCAGATTGCGCGCCAGGTTCCCGATCGAGAAAACCGATGCGAGCAAGATGGATATCGGGGAAATGAGATAGAGGATATGCGGGAGGTAATCCAGGTAATAGCCGAGGACCTCCTTGGGGGGACGGGCCAGCCAGAGCTTGCTGTTGCCCACGAAATCGATCACCACGAAGATGACCACGATGCAAATGAGGCATAAGGCGAGCAGCCCCAGGAAGCCTCCCAGGACGTGCCGGACGTAGATCTTCACGCGGGGGCCCCGGGCCGGGCCCGCTTGCGCCAAACCAAGCGCGCCAGCTTCTGCAATAGCGAGACGTTGTTGAGGTAATTCTCGCGCGACATGCGGACCACCAGGAACAATCCCCCCAGTCCAACCAGTATGTTGGGGAGCCACATGGCCACCCAGGGCGAAATCAGCAGGCGATCGGCCATCACCTCGCCGCGCAACAGGCACACCCAATAAATCAGGTAGAACGCGACGCTATAGACGACTCCGGTGCCGATTCCGCCGCGCCGGGCCATGATCCCGAGGGGAACGCCGATGAATACGAAAACCAGGCAGGCCACCGGGATCGAGAATTTCTTGTGGATTTCCACCATGTATTGGCTGATTTCCTTTAGCTCGTTGTCTTCCCTGCGCTCGTAGCGTTCGATCAGGTACATCTTGTCCTTTTCCTGCCGCTTCACTTCCGCATAAGCCAAGGTGCCGATCGGATCATCCTTCCACCAGGTCCCCTGTAACAGCCGAGGCGGTACGCCCTTCACGGTATCCGCCGCGAGCACGATGTCCATGGCATGCAGCTCGTCGAAGATCTTCTGCCGGTATTCCTGGCGGAGCGCCTTGAGGCGGCTCTCGCTCGCCTTCACGATGGCGTACATGTCCTGGATTTTCATTTCCCGATCGGTGCGGTAGGATCGCGTATGCCGTTCCAGGGTCGCGTCCACGTTATCGATGGCCACGTCCTGGCTCTTGAAGGCCACCCGCACGTAATTGGCCGCTTCCTTCGGATCCACGAAATGATTCTCGCCCCCCAACAGGTGGATGACGATGCTCTTGCCGCCGTTGGCGTATTCCATGTAGGCCGAATCGGCGAAGGTGTAGCGCACCGGCTTCCCCGGCTCGATGCTGTAAATGCGCACCCCGCCAATCCTCCCGCTGGCCTGATCCAATTCGTCGATCCATATCAGGTAGTTGTCGAAATCGCGGATCAAGGTACGCGGCGTGATCAGGGCCGTGGGCTTCTTGCGGCTGATGTCGTTACGCAAGGCCGCCGCGCGGAAGTTGGCTTCGGGAAGCACGTCGTTATTGAAGTACACCAGCCCCACGCCTAACGCGATGGCGATCAGCATGACGGGCAACATGGCCTTGAAGGGGGATATCCCTAAGGATTTCATGGCCGTGACCTCGTTATCCGAGGAGAAGCGCCCGAAGGCCATCAAGGTGGCCACCAGCACCGCCATGGGGATGGACAGGGCCAGCATCCAGGCCAGGTTGAGGACCATGATCTCCAGCACCACCCTCCATCCCAATCCCTTCGAGAGGATGGATGAGAGGATACGGATCAGGAAGTCCACCAGGAAAAGGAAGGTGATCACGAACAAGGAATAGAAGAAGGGGGCTATATGCTCCTTCAGGATATACCTTGATAGGATCATGGCAGTTGAATATACTACATCTTAACCTGCCATGACAGCGCCGCGTAACCACTTACGGAAATCGACCCGTCCCTCGGCGAGGCCGACGAGGCCAATACTCGCGGCCTCGCTGCTTGCGGCGTGCCTGGCGGGCTGCGCTTCGGCGCCCAAGCTCCGTACCGGCGATCCCTCTCTCCCGGAAATCGACGTGCTCCAGCTCAAGGAAAACTCGGACGAGGCCCTCAAGCTGGCGCAAGAGAACAAGCTCGATCTGCAAAGCCTGGAGTCCAAGGTCCGCGAACTGGACAGCCGCATCTCTTCCCTGGGCGACGAGCTCTCCAATCTGCCCACCGCCAAGCTGGACGAACTGGGCCAGCAGGTGGCGCTGATGACGGAACAATTGCATTCCTTGGAAGAGCGTCTGGCAAAGGGTCCCGCGGGACCGGCGCCCAAGAAAGCCCTCGCCACCTTCGCGCCCACCGCCCTGGATTCGGCCGATGCGGCTCCGGAAAAGACCCCGGCGAACCGGGTCGCGTCCAAAGGCGACTCGAGCGGAAAAGCGGCGCCTACCAAGCCGGCCCATGGCGCCGCGGGATCGAAACCATCCCCCCGCAAGCCTCCGGCCACCGAGGTGGAAGCCGCCATCTACAAGAAGGCTTTCGATCTCTACTACGGGCGGGATTATACCAACGCCGTCGGCCGTTTCGAGGCGCTCCTGAAGCAATTCCCGTCCAGCACCTATGCGGACAATTGTTACTACTGGATCGGCGAATGCATGTTCGCCCAAGGCAATTTCAACAAGGCCATCGTCGCCTTCCGCAAGGTCTTCACCTTCCCCGAAACCGAGAAGGCGGACGACGCGCAACTCAAGCTGGGCTACTGCTATCTGCGCCTCGGGGACCGCAAGCAAGCGGCCGAGGAATTCAAAAAAGTTGTATCTTTGTACCCCGATAGCGAATACGTAGAACGGGCCAAGGAAGAACTGGCCAAATTAGAGTAATCCGACCATCGGGGTCCCCATGCTTTTCCACGCTCGCAAAGCGCCAGTCCATATCATTTTCCCCGCCGCCCTATGCGCTTTGTGGGTCTTCTCCGGCTGCTCCAAAAAGCTGACCAAGGAGGAAGGCTGCCAGGAAAAATGGGATAAGGTTTCCCCCAAGCTCGCCAAGGGGAAATACAACAATACCACCAAGGATGCGTTGAACGACATCGTCACCACCTGCCCGGGCTCCCCGTTCACCGAAGAGGCCCTGTTCGATTTGGGGGAATCCCACATCCATCTGGAAGAATGGGAAGAAGCGGAAACCGAGTTCACTTCCTTCGTAAAGGAGTTTCCGAACTCGAAGAAATACGGGGAACTGGCGCGTTACCGTATCGCGCAAGCGTCGGCCAAGCAGGTCGAAGGCCCCACCCGGGACCAGACCAAGACCCAGGAAGCCATCATCGCTTGGTCGAACTACATCGACGAATATCCCGACAGCCCCCGGGCCGATTCCGCCCGCGGCCAGATCGACAGCCTCAAATCCATCCTGGCCAAGAAGCAGATGCTGATCGCCCACCTCTATTCCCGCATGGATGAGCCGCAGGCGGCCGCCATCTACTACAAGGAAGTGCTCAAGGAATACGGCGGCCGCGTCAACGAGCGCGAGGTTAACCTCAAGTTGGCCGAATGCTATATCCGCATGGGCCAATTCGATGAGGCCGAGTCCTATCTGTCCAAGTTCGACGGCATCGCCAAAGACGATCCTTTCCGCGAGAAGGTGAAGCAGGCCTACAAGGATTTGGACAAGGCGCGCACCAAATTGGCCCGCGAGAAAAAAGAGGAACAGGAGCAAGGCAAGCGCCAGGAAGCCATGTGAACCATTGCATTTTCGGCGGTTCCTTCGATCCTCCCCACGAGGGCCATCGGCACCTGGCCCGCGCCGCCGGATCCGCTTTTTCGATTGACCGGCTCTACTGGGTTCCCGCGCAGGACCCTCCCCATAAGGCCGCCCCTGGCACCCCGTTCCGCCACCGATTGGAAATGTGCCGCCTCGCCATCGCCGGCATGCCCGGGAACGAGGTTTCCGACATCGAAGGTGGCCTGCCGAAGCCCAGCTATTCCCTGAACACCATCCGCGCCCTTAAGGCCCGTCACCACCGTCCCGGCGATCACTGGTTCTTCCTGATCGGCGCGGACAATTGGGCCATCTTCCCGAACTGGCACAAGCCGGAGGAAGTGCTGAAGGAAACCGGCTTGATCGTTTATCCCAGGAAGGGAGCCTCCATCGGCGCTTTGCCTGCCGGGGTGCACGCGCTCGATCTGGAACTCCTGCCGGAAAGCTCGAGCGAAATCCGCGCTGCGCTGGACCGTGGCGTATCGGCCGAGGCCGCGGGAGTGCTGCCGGAGATCCGCGGCTATATCGCCGAGCACGGTCTTTACGCCGCAGGAAGGGCCCACTAACATGGTCAGGAGGACGCCGGTTTCCTTGCCTACCGCCATAATCGCCGCACTCATCTCCGTCGCGGCCATCCGCGCCTTCGCCCAAAGCGCCGACTCCCTGCCGGCCTTCCGGACCGATTCCGCCGCCGCCGATCCCTTCCGGAAGATCGAAGCCGGGCAGTCTCCCCTGTTCCCGGCAAAGCCGAAGACGGATACGGGATTCCGGGCCGACAGCGTAACCGCCAAGTTAACCCGCAGGCATCCCGCCATCTCGATCTGGACGGCCGCCGAATTCTCGGACCTGGACGCGAAAGAGGTTTTCAAGGCGGATCTAAGCAACTTGGAACTAACCGATTCCTTGGATCCCTTGCAATCTTACGAGGAGGCCCACCTCTCCTTTCCGATCGGGATCCAGGCGGTTTATCCGCTCGGGCCCTGGTTCGATGCCGTGGCCATGGCGCGCGCCTCCTGGTATAAGCAAACCGCCATCTTAGGGCATCGGGATGCCAACCATACCGCCGCGGGAGAACAATGGTACGCCGTGCAATCCACCTTGGGCGGGGCCGGCTTACGCTTCTACCTTCCGCCATCCTTGTTGTCCGTGAACGGGAGTTTGGGGCTCTACGCGCAACTCTTGTGGCTGTGGAACCTGGGCGGGAGCGAGTTGTACACGAAGTACGGATCCGCGCCGGCGCGAATCGATCCAGCCGGCTCCGGATTCGAGTTGCTGTTCGGTCTGCAACATGCGCTCAAAGGCCCGTGGCTGGTGGCCGGTTCCCTCGGTTACGTCAAGCAGGATTACGTCTCCAATCGCAACTGGTCCGATCTGCTGCGCTCCGCGCCTCCGGCGGGTCGCGTAAGCTGGGGAAGTTCCTCCATCCAAGCCAGCCTGGCGTTGTGGTACCATTTCGGCGTCCCCGCCGATAGCGCGACGGTAAAGCCCGCGCAAGCGGTCCTGCCTGCGGCTACGGTTCCGCCTGCCGTAGCCGTCCCCCCTGCGTCGCCAGGCAAGGACCCTATTCCGCATTAAACGGGATGCGGCTTTGACGTGCCTCCCCCGTAGGGCTATTTTTGTCGCATGAATTCCCCCGCCACGGCCGTTCCCCCGCCCATTACCGAAATCCCGCTGTTCGCGCGGGGCAAGGTCCGGGACGTTTACGATCTGGGCGATAAGCTGCTGATGGTGGCGACCGATCGGTTGTCCGCATTCGACGTGGTGCTCCCCACCCCCATTCCCGGCAAGGGCGCCATCCTCACCCAACTTTCGGTGTTCTGGTTCAATTACCTGGGCGTCCCCAGCCATTTCCTCTCTGCGGACCTGAAGGACTTGCCACCAGCCCTGGCGCGTCATCACGAATACCTGCGCGGGCGCTTCATGTTGGTGAAGAAGGCCAAGCGCTTCGACGTCGAATGCGTGGCCCGGGGATACCTGACCGGTTCCGGATGGAAGGATTACCTGGCCACCGGCAAGGTTTGCGGGCATGCCTTGCCGCCCGGCCTCAAGCAAAGCTGCCGCCTCGACCCGCCCCTCTTCACGCCCGCAGCCAAGAACGATATCGGGCATGACGAGAACATCGACTTCGCCAGGATGGAAAAGATGATCGGCGCGGAGGCCGCCGCCGAATTGCGGGAGAAGACCCTTGGCATCTATGCGCGCGCCAGGGCCTATGCCTTGGAGCGCGGAGTGATCTTGGCGGATACCAAGTTCGAATTCGGCGTGGTGGACGGGAAGACCATCCTCATCGACGAGGTGCTCACGCCCGACTCCTCCCGCTTCTGGCCCGCGGCCGCCTATGCCGAAGGGCGCGAGCAGGACAGCTTCGATAAGCAGTACGTACGCGAGTACCTCAATTCATTGCCGTGGAAGAAAACCTATCCCGGGCCCGAATTGCCCGAGGAGGTGGTCCGCAACACGCGCCGCAAGTACCTGGAAGCATTTAAGCTTCTGACCGGAAAGGATTTCGAGTGACCAGTCCCGATCGCAACGAGGGGCGACAAGCCGTCCGCAAGACCGCCCTCCTCAGCGTCTCCGATAAAAGCGGGTTGCTGGAATTCGCCCAAGGCCTGCATGGCCTGGGCGTTCGCATCCTGAGCACCGGAGGGACGCTGAAGTTCCTGAAGGAAAACGGGATTCCCGTGGTCGCCGTTTCCGATTACACAGGTTCCCCCGAGATCCTGGACGGCCGGGTGAAAACCTTGCATCCTAAGATCCACGGCGGGCTCTTGGGTGTGCGGGATAACGAAGAGCATAAGCGGCAGATGCAGGCCAACGGCATCGAGCCCATCGATATCGTAGCGGTGAACCTCTACCCCTTCCGCGAAACCGTGGCCAAGCCGGACGTGAAGTTGGAAGAGGCCATCGAGAACATCGACATCGGGGGGCCGGCCATGCTCCGCTCCTCGGCCAAGAACTACCGCTTCGTCACCGTGGTCTGCGACCCGGCCGATTATACCCGGGTCCTGAACGAACTCAAGGCGGAAGGGGAAACCTCGCCCGCCACGCGGGAGGCGCTGGCCCTCAAGGTCTTCCGCCACACCGCCGACTACGATTCCGCCATCGACGAATACCTGTCGGCGACCTTGGCCAAATCGCCCTCCTTACGGTTGTCCTTCGTGGAAGGCCGGGCCCTGCGCTACGGCGAGAACGACCACCAGAAGGCCATGTTCTTCCTGGAAAAGGACGCGCGGACCGGCAAGGAGCCAAATATCGGCTCGGCCCGCCAATTGCACGGTAAGGAACTCTCCTACAATAACCTGGTGGACGCCGATGCGGCCCTGGAGTCGGCCCGCGAACTGCATGCCGAGCCGGCGGTTACCATCATCAAGCATATGAATCCGTGCGGATACGCCACGGGAAAGACCCTGGCGGAAGCCTTCGAGGCCGCCTGGGAAGGCGATCCGGTTTCGGCATTCGGATCCGTGATCGCGGTAACGCGCACAGTCGATCTCGCCACCGCGGAAAAGCTGAAAGGCCGTTTCGTGGAACTCTTGATCGCCCCCGGCTTCGCCCCCGACGCCCTCGATTTCCTGCAGAAGAAAAGCAAGGACATCCGCTTGCTGGACATCGGCCGCCTGGAACCCGCCCACGATCGCAAGGTGTACAAGCATATCCTGGGCGGAATGCTGGTGCAGGATCGGGACGTGGAGCTGAACCGCAAGTGGGAGCAACCCACGAAGTCGAAGCTGCCCGAATCCATGCAGGCGCTGGCCCTCTTCACCTGGAAAGCCTGCAAGCACGTGAAGTCGAACGCCATCGTGATCGGCCACGAGTACGCGCCCGGCCGGTACACCCTGGTCGGCATGGGCCCCGGCCAGCCGAATCGGATCGATTCCAACCTGAAATTGTGCCAGCCGCGCGCCCGGGAAAACCTGAAGCGCGAAGCCGAACGCCTAGGCCGCGAGCCCGATGCTTACGTCAAGGAAGCCTTGGCCAAATGCGTCATGGCTTCCGATGCCTTCTTCCCTTTCGATGATAACGTGGTGGCCGCCCATGAAGGCGGGATCCTCCATATCGTGCAGCCGGGGGGATCCCTGCGCGACACGGACGTCATCGCTACCGCCGATCGTCTGGGCGTCTCCCTCACCTTCACGGGAACCCGGCATTTCCGCCACTAAGGGAGAACGGTGCGCATCGATTCCGATCTCAATCCCCAGCTGCAATCGATGATCTTCGATTCGCTGCTGCTGCACATGAAGGCCGAACGGCGCCGCGCCCCGTACGCGCCTTCGGATGCGGGCTCGCGCCATATGCATTGGGACGGATTGGCCAAGGACCTGCTCAAGCTGGGCCTTAGCAAAACCGCGGCGGACACCCTGGTCTCCTGGGTTACCGTCCAAGCCGAACAAAGCCGCACCAGCCCCGCCAAGATCCGCATCCTGCATCCCATGGAACGCGAATTCATTTCCGTGGAAGCCTACGGGTATCTGTTGGAGCTCTATCGCTTGGGACTCATCGGGCCGCCCCAACTCGAAATGCTGATCGAGAATTGCGCCTTCCTCACTTCCCTCCCGGCCACCCGCGACCAGGTTGCGAAGATGGCGCTACGGGCCTTCTCCGAAAACCTCGAAATGCAAGGGCTGGGCAGCAGCCACTGAAGCAGGCCGGCCCCGGCCCGCGGACAGGATTCCCCTCATGATGGTGCGCGTGATCGGCGGCGGATTGGCCGGATGCGAAGCGAGCTTGCAGCTTGCCGATTCCGGCGTGGACGTGGAGTTGTGGGAAATGCGTCCCCGGGTCTCCACGCCCGCCCATAAGACCGGCAACCTGGCCGAACTGGTTTGCTCCAACTCCTTCAAGGGCCTGGCACTGACGTCCGCCCATGGGCTCTTCAAGGCCGAGCTCAGGCGCATGGGCTCGCGCCTCATCGCCCTCGCGGAAACCGCCCGCGTGCCCGCGGGGGAAAGCCTAGCCATCGATCGCGAAGTCTTCTCGGCCGCGGTGGAAGGCGCCATCGCCGCCCATCCCCGCATCCGCCTGGTGAGGGAGGAGGCGATTCACCTCGATCCGGCCCAGCCCACCTTGGTGGCCACCGGTCCCCTCAGCTCGCAAAACCTCACCCAGGCCCTATTCGCATTGATCGGATCGGAGCGGTTGTACTTCTTCGATTCCATCGCCCCCGTGGTCGAGATCGATAGCCTGGATCTTGAGCAAACCTTCGCGAAGAACCGGTGGGATAAGGGCCAGGAGCCCGACTTCCTGAACTGCCCCTTGGATAAGGAAACCTATTTCGCTTTCGTGGAGGCGCTCTGCCAGGCGGATTCCGTGGAGCCCAAGCCCTTCGAGAAGGGACAGCTTTTCGAAGGCTGTCTGCCGGTGGAGGAGATGGCCCGCCGCGGGAAGGAAACCTTGCGCTACGGGCCCATGCGGCCGATCGGCTTGCGCGATCCGCGTTCCGGCAAAACGCCCTTCGCGGTGATCCAATTGCGCGCGGAGAACCGCCAGCGCAGCCTGTACAACCTGGTGGGTTTCCAGACCCGGCTCAAATGGGGCACCCAGAAAGCCCTCTTCTCGTTGGTGCCGGCTCTGAAAGACGCCGCCTTCGCGCGCTTCGGCGCCATGCATCGCAATACTTTCCTGAACGCGCCCCAGGTGCTGGAGCAATCCTTGCGAATCAAGGGAACACGCATCTTCTGCGCCGGCCAATTGACCGGGGCGGAAGGCTACACCGAAGCCATCGGCACCGGGATGTTCGCCGCCTCCCAGATGCTGGCCGATTTCCGCGGGGAGCCCCTCGTTTGGCCCGAGGCCACCTGCCTCGGGGCCCTGACGCGGCATCTTACCGATCCCAATCCCGATTACCAGCCCATGAACTTCAACTTCGGCTTGTTGCCGCGGGCCGAAACGGCGCATAAGAAGGATCGCAAGGCCGCGCAGATCGCCGAATGCCAGTCGGCATGGGAGCGATTCTCGCCTTTCCCCGATCGGGTCGCGGCCTCCGCGCCACCGGTTTTAGCCATTTGAGGGGCAAGGGGTTACCGCTAAGGGGTAACCTACGGGAAACGGGTTCCGGGAACGGGATCGCGCGGCGGTTTACCCGGGCATTTCGTATTTTATTCGGCAAGAGCAACAGGAGCCCAGGCGCCGGTACGCGGCGCACGGGCGGAAAAGGACGAACGTTATGATGTACGATGAAATGATGGTGGCCCCCATGCGGGCCGAGCTGACGGATTTGGGAATCAAGGAAACCCGCACGGCTTCCGAAGTCGATCAGGTCCTGAAGGAAGGCCAAGGCACGGTCCTGGTGGTGGTCAATTCCGTCTGCGGCTGCGCCGCCGCCAACGCCCGCCCGGCCGTGAACATCGCCATGCAGCATTCCAAGTTGCCGGAGAAATCCATCACCGTATTCGCCGGCAACGATGCCGAGGCCACCGCCCGCGCCCGTTCCTACTTCGTGGGCTATCAGCCTTCGTCCCCCCAGATCGCCTTGATCAAGGACGGCGAGGTCGCCTTCATGCTGGAACGCCATAACATCGCGGGCCGCAGCGCGGAGGATATCGCCGCCGAATTGACGGAAGCCTTCGATCAACATTGCTGAAGGTCGTCGGCGCTGACCGGCCTCAGCGCTGTGGACGGGCGTTCATAACAACGCCGCGCGGACGACGGGACGCAATGCGGGGAAATCCATCTGCATGCGTTCCTTCATCTGGGCCAGCGACAAGCGGCCCTCCCCCGCTTCTTCGGTAATCACCCGCACTTCCCACCCCGTCTTTCCGCTGCGGCGCAGGTACCGGTGGAAGCCGGCGCCTTCCCAGGCCAAGGCCTTGGCCTCGTAACGACGGAACAATTCCTCCTTCTGGGCCGGTTCGAATACATCCTTGTCCCCGGACAGGATGGCTCCGGAAATCACGCGCCGAGGCTCGGGGAAAGGCCGGCGCGGACGGAACAGCGGGGGCTTGTCGGCATCGAAATCCCATTCGATGCCCGGATCGGCCAGCACGATATCGCCTACGCGGAGAGCGGGGTCCAGGGCGGTGGCCGAACCGAGTAGCATCACCAGGCGCGGATCCAGGGCATCGGAAAGGCTTTGGCAGCCGAGGGCGGCTTCCACCTTGCCTTGGCCGCATACGGCCATGCGCCATTCCGGTTCCGCGGGGATAACGAATACGCGTTGCCCGCGGATTTTTTCTTCGCTTCGTCCCTGGGTGCCCCCCAGGAACGCGTCCAACTCCGCCTGGAACGGGAAGATGAGTAGGATCAATCCGCGACCGCCGTTCCCTCGGCCATCGTTCTCTCGTTGCCCGGGGTCTCGGCAGCCACTTCGAAGACGGTTTCCAACTCTACCGCCGAGTTGAGCGGCAGGGCGCTCACGCCCACGGCCGCGCGGGCATGGGCCCCCGCTTCCCCGAAGATCTCCTTCGCCAGTTCGGAGGCCCCGTTGAGGACCTGGGGCTGATCGGCGAATCCTTCCGCGCTTTGGACGAAGCCGCCCAGACGTACCACGCGGGTTACCTGGGCCGGATCGGCCGCGTAGGCGAGGGCGGCCAGGGCATTCAGGAAACAGAGGCGCGCGGCGGCGCGGGCTTCATCCAGGCCCACGTCCCGCCCTACCTTGCCGGCGCAGGTAAGCTTGCCCTCGCGGATCGGCAATTGCCCGGCCACGAAGACGAGGTTGCCGCTACGGACCGCGGGGACATAAGATCCTTGCGGCTTGGGAACGGGCGGGAGGACGAGACCCAGGGTAGTGAGGCGGGCGGTGATATCCATGGTCGGAAATATATCTTTCCCCCATGCGGTATATCGATACGCACTGCCATATGGACAGCATCTTGGCCAAGCTCGGAATGCCGGATTTCCCGGCTTTCAAGGCACGCTATCTGTCTCCCGATTTCGAAGCTTGCATTACCATTTCCTGCGATCCCGACTCCATCGAAGCCGCCTTGGCCCTTATGGAGGTCCCCGAAGTCTATGGCGCTTTCGGCATCCATCCCCATGACGCCAAGGCCTATGATTACGCCCTGGAAGCCAAGCTCTGCGCGGCCCTGACCCATCCTAAAGCGGTGGCATGGGGAGAAATCGGGCTGGATTACCACTACGACTTCTCCCCCCGGGAGGTACAGCGGGAGGCGTTCGCGCGCCAGATTAGAAAAGGGGTTTCCTTGGGCAAGCCGCTCATCATCCATACCCGCGAGGCCGAGGCGGATACCCTGGAAATCCTGGAACGGGAAGCCCCCCGGGACTGGCGCATCCACGTGCATTGCTTCACGTCTTCGCCGGGGATGGCGGAACGCTTGTTGGCCCACTTTCCGAACCTGTGCCTGGGGCTGACGGGCATCGTGACCTTTAAGAACGCGCAGGACCTGCAAGCGGTGGCGCGCGCGACCCCGTTGGATCGCCTTCTCCTCGAGACCGACGGGCCCTACCTGGCCCCCGTCCCCCATCGCGGTCAACCGGCCCACCCCGGGCACATTCCGCTCATCGCGGCCAAGATCGCCGAGTTGAAGGGAACGTCGTTGGATTCGGTATACGCGGCGGCCAGGGAGAATACCCGGAAGGTCTACGGGATCTGAGAGAGCGACGGCCGCTTCCGTTAGCGGTCGGTACGGGAGCTAAGGGGTTTCGAACTCCTGCTGTTCGTCCTTGCCTTCGTTTTCCTTGACCTCTTTGTCGATCATCTGCTTCTCGATGCGCTCCTGGACGATCTTCTGATCCCATTCCCGGAAGGATTGATCCAGGGATTTGCGCTTTTCCACGATGTCCTCATCGAGATCGATCAGCTTTTTATGGACCTCGTCGCGTTCCTTGATCAGGCGCGGCTCGTCCGGGTGCTCTTCCAGGTTATTCAATACGATGATGTATTCGGTTTCCAGGCTATGCCGCTTGTCTTCCAGGTGCGCGATGGCGAGCTGCTCCTGGTTGATGCGGTTGCCGTATTCGGTGAAGGCGCATCCGGCGCAGGCGACGAGCGACGCGCAGGCCATGGCAAGGCGCTTAATACTCGTAAATGTCTTCTTCATACCGGTAGAGATGGACCGGAACCGAGGCCTTTTCGGACTTGTACTCCAGGGTCAGATCCGAACCTTCCGACTTGGACTGGAAGCAGGGCAGGCCGGTCTTGCGCTCCACCGAGTATTGCAGGATGCCTTGGATTACGGAGGGTCCCCAGCTGTACTTGCGGTATTTCCGGTTCTGGATGTTCGAGAAAAAGAATTGCTCCATCAGCAAGGACAGGGAATCGGTGCGGTGGTAATAGAGGGAATAGTCCAGGCAATTCAGCTTGAGGCGGGGACGGGGGCCATCGAAACGGGCCGAGTCGAGATGCAGCGTCTCCAGGGTTTTGTTGATGGCTTCCACGGGCATGGCCTGCTTGGCTTCGAGCTTGACCCCGGCGGGAAGGAATCGCTCCATCCGCCACCAGTCGCGCCAGCCCGCCTTGTACTTCGTCGTATCCGAGGCCAACAGCAATTGCTTGCGGAAATCCTCTTTCTGTTGAATGCGCGACAGCACCGGCTTCAGGGAATCATAACCGACGATGCGCACGGGAATCATGCCCGAATCCAGCGTCAGGGACAAATCCACCTTTTTCTCCAGCTCGTGGGGCATGGAAAGCTTGTGGTAGCCGCGCGCGATCATGGTATCGAGCTTGCGATTCAGCGTAAAGCCAGCGCCTGCGCGTTTCAGATCGTAGGACAAGGTGGACGTGAAAATAGTGCCTTCGATCTCCTTTTCCTCATCCAGCTTGGAAGAGTAGGTGCCCAAATGGAAAACCCGGAAATGGGCGCTGTCCGGGGTTTTGGGGGAGTAAACGGCCGTACGCTCGCAGTGGAAGAGACCTAGGGCCAGAAGGGCCAAGGCCGCCTTCCGGGCGCGATCAGCGCCAAGTCCCGCGCCGGCATTCAGAATCGTCATTACGTCCCTTCCGTTCCATCCAAATATAATCATCAGGGCTTCCGCTCGCGCTGCGGCCAAATGCCGAAGTGGTCCAAATCATAGTCCACCCCGGGCATGATGTCGAGCCGCGCGTAGGCCTCCCGTCCCACCCATGCGTATTCGACATGCTCGCGGCTCAGGCTTATGTTGCCGTCCACCCAGAGCGCTTGCCAAAGGTGGATCCAGCCGCCGTACCCGCCGATGGCCTTGAGGGTTTCCGGACCGCGGACCATGCGCAGCCTTACGTCGCGGCCGAGTTCCTCCTGCAATTCGCGGCGCAAGGCTTGGCGCGGCGTCTCGCCTGCCTCCATGCCTCCCCCGGCGAGGCCCCAACGGCCCGGCCAGCGGACGAGATAAGGAGCGCGACGCAGCAACAGCATGTCTCCCTCGGCGTTGAAGATGAGGGCCGCCGCGAATTCCCGGGGATGTTCCGCCCTATTCTTGCCTTTCCCGCCTGTCATGCCTTTCCCCTATCGCTTGTCCGCCCCCAAAGCGCGAGGACTTCCGCCGCCGTGATCCCAGCGGGGATGGATTCCACCGGCACTCCGCGCTTCGGCATGCCCCGGAACCAAGTCTCCTGGCGCTTCGCCAGCATATGGATCTCATGGCGCAGGTCGGCTATCATGGTTTCATGATCCTTCTTCCCCGCCAGGTAGGCGGCGATTTCCCGGTACTCCATCCCCAACACGTCCATGCGGGCGGGCGGGATTCCCATGGCGAGCAAGCCTTCGACTTCCCCGATCATACCGGCGCGCAAACGCGTCTCCAGGCGGCCGTCGATGCGGGCCCGCAGGGAGGACCGGTCCATTTCCGTCACGAAGACGCGGTAATCCCAGTCGATGCGGGGTTCGCGGCTGAAGGAGGCTTCCCCCGGCGCCGCGGCGATTTCCAATCCGCGCAGGATGCGCTTGCGGCTGGTCATATCGGTGCGGCCGGCTAACTCAGGTGACGCAGCGCGGAGGCGCACTTCCAGTTCCTCACGCGAGAACGGCGCCAGGGACGCCCGCAAGCCGGGATTCTCGGGGACGTTGGCAATGCGGAAGCGGCGTAGGACGGCCTCCAGGTACATCCCGGTCCCGCCAGCCATCACCGCCACGTCCTTACCGGCATCGGCCAATTCCTCCAAGGCCGCATAGCAAGCCTCCTGGTATTGAAACAAACTAAATGCCACGCGGGGATCGGCAATGTCGATCAACCGATAAGGCACGGGGAAGCGGGCGTATTCTTCCAAGTCTTTGCCTGTCCCCAGATCCAAGCCGCGATAGACCTGCCGGGAATCGACCGAGACCACCGAGGTGCCTAGTCTATGGGCCAGTTCCGCCGCCAGCGCGGTCTTACCCGTGGCTGTGGGGCCGGTGATGACCAGCAACCTCATGGCGCCCGCCCTAGCTCAAGATCGAACGCCGATTGCAAAGATTCCAAGCCCGACGCATCCGCCGCCACCAAGGCGAAACCAACGCGTTTGGGCTTCGCGTCCGGCCCATCCTCCCGGAAGAGCGGGGAAACCGCCAAGATACCTTCCCTCTTTTCCGGATCGAAGGCCGCGGAGCCGAGGCGGGTCTCCAAGTCGTCGTAGCTTGCGGGCATCCGCAGCTTGCGCGGTTTATGCCAGGACCAACGGATGAATCTACCGGGGAGACGTTGGGCCAGGCCATGGGCGGGCATGGCCATCGAGAGGCGGGCATTGATATCGACCAGCGATCGCAGGCGGAGGCCTTCCGGAGTGCGATGGACGTAGGCATCGACGCCTACCGGGCCGGCATAGCCCAGCCGCGACAGCGCTCCGGCGAGACGGGCGGAATGCTCCCGCAGTTCGTGGGCCCAGGGAGCGGGCGGCATCCGATCCGGGGCGACTTCCACTCCGAGAAAAGCGCCGTCCCGGGAATTGCGTAAGCCATGCCCGCGGAATTCCTCGGCCGTCCCCTGGGCCGTAACCCGGAACAACATGGCCATGTCGCATGAACGTTCATCCCAAGGTTCCAGGACGACGCGTCCATGCGCGGCGAAGAGAGGCTCAACCAAACGCAGATCGTCTTCGGACAACGGGCCGCCGGCGAGACGGCGGTTGGCCGTGCCTGCATATCCATGATCCCCTTTAACGACCCACTTTTCCGATGGGGATCGGACAGCCAGGAAATCGGTCAAAGCCCGGACGTTTCCGATAAGATGGCCCCGGCATGTCTCCGGAAACCATTCTCGTTCCAGATCCAGGGCGAAGGCGCGGGCATTGGCGGTCCTGACGGCCGCGAGATCCGGGACCTCGGGCGGCCGCGCATAGCGGGAGGCCAAGGCCACGGCTCGGGCGTTCCATCCGAAGGGAACGAATTCCGCCTCGGGCGTGAAGGCGGGATGCCGGACGGTCAGCGGCAAGACCAGGCCCTTCGCTTGCATATAAGTCCGGAAATCCGGTGGCAAGGGTTGATGCAGCAATACGCTTTCATCCGGTTGCGCCGCGAACATGAAGTGCCAAGGCATCTCGCGCAAGTAGGCGTTGTCCGGAGATTCCATGGGCGAAGTCTCTTGGCTTGCGATCCGCTTTACCCTTACATCCCCCTTTTCATTGGCGACGCCTAAGGAAGCATCGAAATCGGTATTGACGAAGTACTCGCGCATGCGCTAAGCGCCCCGCGATAGCGTGACCGACGCGCAATTGTTTATGTTATCCCCATGCGCGCCAAATCCCTTTTCGTCCCGCCCTCCCTTTCCGCCCTCTGCGCCCTGCTCCTCGCCGGATGCTTCCATCTCGGGCAAGGCGTCAAATCCTGCCGCTATCATTTCCGGAGCCTGGACTTCGCGGGCATGGATACCGAAGCTACGCATTGGAAGCTGCGCTTGGACGTCGTCAACCCCAATCCCCGCGAGGTCACCCTTACGCGCATGCGGTTTTCCCTGTTGCACGAAGCGGATACCCTGCTTTCGGGTTTGAATCCCGAACAACGCGTCGTACCCGCGGGCGATTCCCTGCCCGTCGAGACCACCTTGGATCTCCCCAATGCCGTATTCCAACGCTTGCCGGCTGGGATCTGGACGCAAAGCGACGCCCGTTTCCGGATCGTGGCCGACGCTTATTTGCATACCTGGATGGGCGATTGGATGGTGGCCAAGGCCATCGATCAAACCGTACACGTGGACATGACCAAGCAAACCGCCCGGCTCCGGGATTTGCTGATGCAGAAGTTGTTCTCGTGGCCGCAGCATTTGCGCGAGGGCGGCATCCCCGGCCCCGACACCAACGAGCCGGCTCCGGCCTTGCCCCCGCCGGGCGCCGACGAAACGCTGTAGCGCCGTCGGGGGAATGCGCGCGGGACCCAGGCTCAGGCGAATACCGGCCCGGATAGATAGCGATCGCCGCGATCGCAGATGATGGCCACGATGACTCCGGAGGTCAATCGCTTGGCGGCCTCGATAGCGCAATGGACCGCGCCCCCGGAGGATATCCCCGCGAAAACGCCTTCCTTTTGGGAGAGCTCCCGGGTCATATGCTCGGCCGCGGCCTGGCTGACGTCCATGATCTCGTCCACGCGTTCCTTCTCGTAAATCTTCGGCAGGTATTCCTTCGGCCAACGACGGATGCCGGGAATGCTGGAACCGTCGGTGGGTTGCGCGCCGATGATGCGGATGGCCGGGTTCTTTTCCTTGAGATAGCGCGACACGCCCATGATGGTCCCGGTGGTCCCCATGCTGGAAACGAAATGGGTCAGTTGGCCTTCGGTGTCGCGCCAGATCTCGGGCCCGGTGGTTTCGTAATGGGAGGCGGGATTGTCGGGGTTGGAAAACTGGTCGAGCATGAAGAAGCCGCCCTGGGCCACCTTGGCGCGGGCGTAATCGATGGTCCCCTCCATGCCCCCGTCCGCCGGGGTCAAATGCACCACCGCCCCGAAGGCGCGCATGGTCTTCACCCGTTCCGCGGTCGCGCTTTCCGGCATCACCAGATGCATCTCGAAGCCCGAAACCGCCGCGATCATGGCCAGGGCGATGCCGGTATTCCCGCTGGTAGGCTCGATGAGCTTCATCCCCGGCTTCAAGGTCCCCCGCTGCATGGCCTTGAGGATCATGGAACGCGCCGGCCGATCCTTGACCGAACCGCCCGGATTGTTGCCCTCCAGCTTGGCGTAGATCTTAACCTTGGGGTTGGGATTGATGCGGCTAAGCTCGACCATGGGGGTGTTCCCCACCAGGTCCAGCAAGGTCGACGGCTTCATGCTATATCCCCTGATCCCGGAGGCGATTTCAGGACTCGAGAACCTGCCTCGGGAGTCCCCGTAAAATAGTATTTATTGGGTCCTGACTTATGAGCATACCGGAAACGCAACGCAAGATCGAAAGCCTTCGGGCCCGCCTGGCCGACGCCAACGATCAGTATTACAAGCATGGCCACTCGCCCATGTCGGACGAGGAATACGACCTGGGCGTAAAAGAGCTGGAGAGGCTCGAAGCCGAGCACCCCCAATTCGCCGCCGCCGATTCCCCCGCCGCCGCCGTGGGGAGCGATCTCACCCCGGGCTTCCGCAAGGTCGTCCATAAGTACCCCATGCTCAGCATCCAGAACACCTACTCCGAAGAAGAACTGGCGGACTGGCATCGCCAGGTGACCGACAAGCTTCCCGTGGAGGATCTGACCTACGTTGTCGAACTCAAGATCGACGGCGTGGCCATGAGCCTGGTCTACGAGGATCATAAGTTGGCTTACGCCGTAACGCGCGGTGATGGCACCGTCGGGGACGAGGTGACCCAGAACATCCTCAACATCAAGAGCATCCCGGTAAAACTGCCGGCGTCCTGGCCCCTGGGCCGGGTGGAAGTGCGCGGCGAAGTCTACATGACCCGCGACAACTTCAAGGCCTTCAACGAGTACGCCATCCTCGCTTACGGGAAGCAGCAGCAGAATCCCCGCAACACGGCCTCGGGCAGCCTCAAGTTGAAGGACCCCATGGAAAGCGCCTTGCGCAAGTTGGACTTCTACGCCTATGCCATCCTGGTGGAAAACCCGGCCGGCAGCCATTGGCAGAACCTGGATCTGCTTAAGAAGGCCGGCTTCCCGGTGAACGACAAACGGGAGAAGGCCCGCGACGTCGCCTCCATCCTCGAGGTGATCGACGGTTGGCACGAAATCCGGGACGACCTGCCGTACAATATCGACGGGGCCGTGGTGAAGGTGGACGATCTGCGGCAGCAAGCCGCCTTGGGCCGCACCGCCAAGAGCCCGAAATGGGTGATCGCCTATAAGTACAAGGCCGAGGCCGTGGAGACGACCTTGGAGGCGGTGACTTACCAGGTGGGCCGAACGGGCGCGGTGACTCCCGTTGCCCATTTCAAGCCTATCCTGCTGGGCGGGACCCTGGTGAAACGCGCGACCCTGCACAACTTCGACGAGATCGAGCGCTTGGGCGTGAAGCTGAAGGACCACGTGATCGTGGAAAAGGGCGGCGAGATCATCCCCAAGGTTGTCTCGGTGGTGCTCGCCAAGCGTCCGAAGAACGCCGAGGACATCCAGCCGCCTACGGAATGCCCGGTCTGCGGCAGCGAGCTTTCCCGGGATGAAACCGAAGTGGCGCTGCGATGCGACAACTTGCAATGCCCCGCGCAGGTGACCCGCTCCATCCTCCACTTCGTGAGCCGCCAGGCCATGAACATCGAGAATATCGGACCGGCCTTGGTGGAATCGCTGTTGCGCACCGGCCTGATCAAATCGGTGGCGGACCTGTATTTCCTGAAGCAAGAACAACTGGAAGAGCTGGAGCGCATGGCGGAGAAGTCGGCCGCCAACGTGATCGCTTCCATCCAGGGTAGCAAAGGACGCGGCCTCGACAAGCTTTTGCATGGGCTCGGTATCCGCTTCATCGGCAAGACTTCTTCGACGGTGCTGGCGCGCCATTTCAAGACCATGGATGCCTTGCGGAACGCCGGCCTGGAAGAATTGCAGTCGGTTCATGAAATCGGCGAGCGCATGGCCCAAAGCGTATTCGATTTCTTCCGCAAGCCGGCCATCGCCAAAATCCTGGATCGGCTATCGGAAGCCGGCGTCTCCATGGCCTACGAATCCGCAGCCGGCAGCGAGGAACTGGCGGGCAAGACCTTCGTGCTGACCGGCACCCTGCCCACCTGGTCGCGGGACGAGGCCAAGGAAATCATCGAGAAGGCCGGGGGCAAAACCACCGACTCGGTAAGCAAAAAAACGTCCTTCGTATTGGCCGGAGAAGCGGCGGGGTCTAAGCTCGAGAAAGCCCGCAAACTGGGCGTCCCGGTGATCTCGGAAGATGAATTGAAGAAGATGCTGGGTTCCTGACTTGGTTTCCATGCCGGCCCGACTTTGTTTCTAAGTCGACCTTGACGCCCAATAGGTCGATTTCTAAACTATATCAGCCTTTTTCGGAGGGCTCCCCGGCCGCAAGGTCGTGGTAAGTTCCGGAACCTCGCGGGTTTAGCTCAGTTGGTAGAGCATCTCCTTGCCAAGGAGAAGGTCGAGGGTTCGAGTCTCTTAACCCGCTCCAAAAGCCCCCCAGCAATGGGGGGCTTTTTTCTTTCGCTCCCGAAAGGTTTCGCCGATTTCGATTGGGTTGGCTAGTTCGCCTTTCGCGTACTCTCAGCCTCTTGTATAGTCGATCCTCTCCAGTGTCCGCGGCAAGCGTCCGCATGACAACCCGCTCATAATAATTGCGCCAAGGATCTTTTTAATTACAACGTCACAATAAAGACATTTGCGATTGTCCAGGCAACGCTCCCGACTGGTTTATTACCGGGATTTATAAGATGCTGCCCGCGATTTGCCGTGTTAAATTTGGCACGAGAGGGAAGCCCCGATTCCACTGGGGTTCCATAGTTTCATATCATGTCCCCTTTGCGTCATTCCGGCCGGATTTTACCCTGGCTGCTCTTCTGCGTCTGCGCCGCCGCCTTTGCGGAAGCGCCCTCACCGGAACCGGAATCGGCCGGGGAACTCGATAAATTAAAGGCCGGAATGGCGCTCGAATTCGGGCACTTGGTGCGCGGAGAGTTCCGGACGGGTGGGACCTTCGCGGAACCCATCCGCAACCTAGGCCTCAATCGCGATATCGTGTTCCTGGAACAAAGCGGATCCGTCGGGAAATCATGGTCCTTGGATGCCGGGCTGATGGGTATTCTCTGGTGGCCCTACACCAATACGGCTGGTCCTCCCGGTACGCGTACCATGCGCGTGGAACCGAAGCTATCCATCCTGTCCGCCGCGCGCGCGCTCGGGGATGGCGGGACCTCCGGCTTTCTGCGCTTGGGCTATTTTCCCTACAAGTACAATCCCGATGCCCGCAACCTGGGAGAATACCTTTATCGATCCGGGACCTACCCCGGGAATATCGTGACCAGCGACGGCTACCAGTTGATGGATCATGCGGCCTACGACGCCTTCGGGACGCAACTCCACATAACCGCTTTCGGCGGCGCCCTGTCCCAAGACATCAACCTTTTCGCAGAACCCATAACGGATCCGGTTGGCGATCTCACTCCCGCTTACGAAATAGCGTACTCCGGCCCCCTCGCCCAACTCGGGCTAGGCGCGGCCCTGAATCGCGGGCTCGCTTTCCACCCCTCCCAATCGCGCCCGCGGGACCTCGCTAATTCTTATATCGAAGTGCAAGCCGACCCGGCCGCCGGCCGCGCTCATTACGTGGGCCCATTTTTGGGCGCGCCCGTTTCGGTCCAAGGGGATACCACCCAACCTTTCCGCGTGCTTCATCACTGGACCCAGCGGGGCGTGAAACTGATGGGCCGCGCCGCCTTTGACCTGGGTTTTCTCTTGCCGGAATCGGTCCGCTCGCCCGGCGACTTACGGATCTTCGCGGAAGCGGCGGTGCTGGGATGGGAAAACCAGCCCTATTTCTACGAGAAGCGCTCACAGCGCATCCCCGTGATGGCCGGGGTGAATATCCCCGCCTTCAGGGCGCTCGATCTGCTCTCCTTCCAGGCCGAATATTACGACTCCCCCTTCAACGACACCTATTTCTACAACATCGGCTCGCTACCCATCTGGAAGGTGGAGAACTACGCCACCCGCGACCTGGACAAGTACAAGATGAGCCCATGGCGTTGGAGCCTGTACGGGCGTAAAACCGTGAACCGAATCCTGGACGTGCACGCCCAAATCGCCTGCGATCATCTCCGTTTGCGCGAGACCACCACCTCCCCGACGGAGTATGAACTGATGCTATACCCTAAAAATTGGTATTACCTGGTACGGATGGAGATAGGAATATGACGTCAGCGCGCAACCTGGCCATGGCCGCTTGCATGGCCGCGACTTCCGTCGCGCCGCGCGCCCAATTCGAGGGCGTCGATACGCATAAATTCACCGTGAAGGCCTTCCTCGATTACGGCCACCTGGTCAACGGCACCAATCCCTACGACCCGGATCAGAAGCCGGATATCGCGTGGCTGCCATTGAGCCGCGCCAACGTGGTCGCCATCCAAGACCTGGCGGTCGGCCGCTTCGACGCCTCGGTCGGATTGGCGGGCCTCATCTGGTGGCCGTACGGCCAAGGGAAGGCCGCCGACTTAAGCGAAAAGATCATGCAGGTCAAGCCCATGATTCCCGTGGCCCGCGCCCGATGGCAATTCGGCGATCCGGCCGCGACCGCCGGCGGCATCCAGATAGGCACCTTTAATTACAAATACAATCCGGATGCCAAGGATCTCGGCGAATACCTGTACCGATCCGGCACTTATCCCGGCATCGTCTGGACGGGCGAAGGCTGGCTCCTCATGAACCGGGCGGGCAACTACAGCCATGGCCTCCTCGGAACGGTTTCACAGATGGGCGGGGCCCTCAAGCACAACTTCTCGCTGTTCATGGAGACCGTGTATTATCCCGTGGGGGATTTCTCCCCCGGCTACGATTTCTCCTACGCCAGCAAGTGGTTCGAGTTCGGCGGAGGCGCGGTATTCAACCATTACCTCGCCTTGAGGCCGAGCACGTTGTCTCCTCATGATGACGTCAACACCTACGCGGTAATACACGGCAAGACGGCGGCCGGAGCGGATACGGCCGTCCAGGGCCGATTTGATCGAATCACCGCCCCGCCCATCGCTACGGACACGGCCCTGACGCGCTGGACCTTTAAGGGAATCAAATTGATGGGTCGCGTCGCCCTGAACCTCGGATCGCTTCTGCCGGAAGGGATCCGCGGGCCTGAGGACCTTCGCTTTTTCGCCGAGGTCGCGCTCCTAGGCGTCAAGGATTATCCCCTGTACTACGAGAAGAAGTCGGAACGGATGCCCATCATGTTCGGCGCGACCCTGCCCACCGCGAAGCTGCTCGACGCTTTGACCCTGCAAGGGGAGATCTACAAGACTCCCTATAGCGACGCATCGAAATTCATCCAACAATCCGTCCCGATCTGGGAAACCCTCAAGCAGGATTCCGTCCATTCCGACGACTTCAAATGGAGCATCGTCGCGCGTAAGACGGTGAACAAGCTCATGAACGTGCATTTCCAGGCGGCCTGCGACTACTTCCGCCTGACCGACGGGAAGTTCAATGCCAGCAGCATCCCGCTGACCGCCTCCTGGAAACACGACTGGTATTACCTCGCGCGTTTGGAATTCAATTTGAGATGAGGAGTCGCCCATGAATGCCCATATATCGTTACGGATGAAGGCGCATCGCCTTCGGTTAGGGAGGGTCCTCGGGACCCTCGCGCTTTCGCTCCTTCCGGCGGTGGCGCAGGTGGTGGCCCCGAATCCGCTTAGCCCGCTTAAGAAGAAGAAGGTGATGGTGCTGGAAGGCGGCAGCATTTCCGGCGACCATTTGGCGGCCCGCACGGCCACCTACGCCACCCTGCAGGGATTCGCCAGCCAAGTCGGCTTCACCCTGGTGAAAGGCGATCCCCTCAATCTAACGGAGGCAGCGCTCAACTCAGTGGACATCCTCGTCTTCAATTATTTCTTCGAGACGCAGACGGCTACGGCATTTCCGGACGCCTCCAAGCAGGCCTTCCAGAACTGGTTGCTGAAGGGGCACAAAGGTTACGTCGGCTACCACACTTCGGGCGCGAATGAATGGCTGAAAGGCGAATGGACGTGGTACCAGGACAATGTCACCATGATGCGTTACGCCTTGCATGGCACCGGCACCCCGCAGGGAAAGGTGGATCGGACCACTGATTCGACTGTCTTGAATATGCCCCTGATGCAGGGGCTGCCGGCCACCTTCTCGGCCCAAGACGAATGGTACGCTTTCGATGCCACCTCGAAGGTCCTGGACCCCGCCAGCGGCTGCAAGATCATGTACAGCCTTACGAACGCCCAATCCTTGGATAGGCAACCCTACGAACCCAACCACCCTGTGGCCTGGGTCCGCGAAGACGCCGTTAAAACCCGCTACTTCTACTCCACCTTCATCCATTTCCAGGACGGCGCGAAATCCGCTTGGTTCCAGAGCGTCCTGCTGCGGGCCCTGGAGTACGTTTCCGGGGATCCCACCGATATTACTCCCATCCTGACGCAAGGGCATGCCGCGGCCGCTACCTTGAAGAACTTGGCCTACATCACCGCCGACAGATCGCTCGACGTCAATCTGGAAGGAAAGTATCGCCTGAGCGTGCTTAAGCCCGACGGGGAAGCGGTATACACGGCATCGGCCGCGGGGAAGCGGACCTTCGCTCCGCCGGCCTTCGCCCATCCGGGCATCTACCTGGTCAAAGTCGAATCCGCAGGGAGGAAGTTGTCCCAACGCATCCTGGTTTATTGAACTCCCAGACCGGCGAAAGCGTTTCGTCTTCGGGCGGATTCCAAGGTCGCCGCCGTTTTTTGATCGCATTCGTGCTCGGCAAGCTCGAATGAATGCCGATGGCGCTGCTTGCAGGGTTGATACGCATTCCAATGAGTGAGTATCGCGCCCGATCTTCGAATCGCTTGGACCACCCCCCCGGGACGTGTACCTTTCCTTCATGAAAATCGACATCAGTGACTATCGCGTCGACCCCGGCTCCCCCGTCCGCATGAAGGATTGGCCCACCCTGGTCAAGCCCTACTATTCCGGCGAAAAGGAATACAAGGAAGCCCTCCTGGAAGGCCGCGGGGAAATGGCCGATGCCCAAAAGCATCTCTACGCATCCGAGCGGCACGCCGTACTCATCATCTTCCAGGCCATGGATGCCGCCGGCAAGGACAGCGCCATCAAGCATGTCATGTCGGGCATCGATCCCCAGGGATGCCAGGTGCATAGCTTCAAGGCCCCCAGCGCCGAGGAGTTGCGCCACGATTTCCTCTGGCGCACCACGGTCAAGCTGCCCGAACGCGGACGCATCGGGATCTTCAACCGGTCCTATTACGAGGAGGTACTGGTCACCCGCATCCATCCTGAGTTCCTGGCCAAGCAAGGCGTGCCCGACAAGGAGGCCGGAGGCAAGGCCCTGTGGAATGGCCGCTACCGATCCATCAACGATCTGGAATCCCATCTGCACCGCAACGGTACGCGCATCGTGAAGATTTGCCTGCACGTATCCAAGGAAGAACAGCGCAAGCGCCTGTTGGCGCGCATCGACAAGCCGGAAAAGAATTGGAAGTTCAGCTTCGCCGACATCGAGGATCGCAAGCAATGGCCGCGCTTCATGCAGGCCTACGGCGCGTGCATCGAAGCAACCTCCACCGCCAACGCGCCTTGGCACATCGTGCCCGCGGACGATAAGAAGAATGCCCGCCTAATCGTGGCGGGCATCATCGTAAAAGCCCTGGAAGATCTCAAAATGGGGTTTCCCAAGCTCGAGCCCGGGAAGTTGCGCGAGCTGCGGGCCATCCGGAAATTCCTGGAACCCTGACCTTCTCGGGACCTGATCTCAAGGCGATAATCGATCCGCCTGGTAATCATGGCTGACCGTTTCCAAGCTGCCTTCCGCCGTCGAAGTGAAACTTCCGGAATGCGACGCGCGCTGGAAGGAGGTGGCGCGGAAGACGCTCTTGTCCGCGTCGTATGCGTGGCCGGCCGGGCCGAACCCGTCCACGGATAAGGTTCCATCCGCGTTCTTGCGGACGTCCCGTAGCGGCATCACCGCCTGGAAGCCCGGATCGGCGAGGACGCCTTCCGTGAAAAACGGCCGGGAGTAACCGCCGATGGGCAGATCGTCGGCGGTGAAAAACAGGCCCACGGTCGCGCCGCCATTGATGCGGTACCGCTCCAGCGCCGCGGGAGCCGAATCGATGATGCCGGAAACGTCCGGGTACCCGATGCAAAGGAAAGGCGCGCTGGCCGCGGCCATTTGGTCCGGGCGATCCCCCGTGCAATTGCCGGGGGTCCAGGCCTGGGCCGTCTTCGGGGTACCGAGGGCCGCGTAGGCCAGTTCCTGGATGTCAAAATAGAGCTTGAAGTCCACCGACGCGCCCAGGCTGTCGGTGATTCGCAACGGGTGCGGCAGCGCATAGGTGCGGCCGCAACCGCTGGAGGTGATGGCGATCGCCGCCGCCGGCCCCACGGTATCCAGCACCGTACCCGGCCGGGTAAACCAGGTCTTGCCATCCAATGCCACCGAGCCCGTAATGGAAGACCGATAGGCTCCTTCCGAATCCTCGCACGTTTTCACGAAGACATAGTCGTATTGCCCCATTTCCACGGTCCGGGGCGATGCGTTCAAGGCGTCCTGGAAAGCCGTCCCGGCCATTTCGACCTGGCAATCGTCGTTGGAACCCGCGCATAGGTAGATGTCGGCTTCATGATCGAAGGCGGCATTATGCAGGCTTATCTGCTTGATGGGAACCTTGAGCGAAGTAATCGCGACTCCGCTGGACCAATGCAGATCCGGATCGGCAGTCCCCGCCCGCTTAGCAGCGGGCGAAGCATCATGGGCGGGAGACGCATCCGCCACGCGTACGAGCTCGGGCTTGAGTTGAACCCCGCGCTTGCCGTCATCCTCGCCGATGCCTAAGCAGCCCTGAAGCAACCACGCCGACGATGCGGCCGCCAGGAAAAGCGAAATCGATCCCTTGCCGTCCGCCATGCATCCTCCTCGCCCCCCTATAGGAGGGCATCCGGGGGATTTTAGGGCGTGGACTCCAGGGAGGTCAAGGCCGCAGCAAAATCTTCATGCAGCCTTCCCGCTTCTCCAGGAACATCTTGTACCCTTCAGGCGCATCGGAAAGGCGCATATGGTGCGATACGGCAAAGGAGGGATCCAGTTTGCCGGCCGCGATCATTTCCAGCAACATGCCCCAGTGCCGCTGCACGTGGGCCTGGCATTGGCGGATTACCAGTGCCTTGTTCATCATGGCCCCTATCGGGATTTTGTCGGCCAAGCCGCCGTAGGCGCCGATGATGGACAAGGTCCCGCCCTTGCGGCAGGCCATGATCGCCTGACGGAGCGCGAAGGGCCGATCCGTCTGCAAGAGCATGATTTGCTTTACCTTGTCGTACATGCCGATGAAACCGCCTTCATGGGCTTCCATGCCTACCGCATCGATGCATGCGTCCGGGCCATGCCCGCGGGTCATTTCCATCAGCACGTCATGGACCTTGGCTTCGTCGAAATTGACGGGGCCCGGGACCTTGAGCAGTCCCACGTCGGCGAACGGTACGGGAACGTCTTCGACGCGCACGTCCCGGGAATCGTACCAACGTAAGGCTCTCATAAAACCCTCCTGGCCATATACCGAAAATAAATTCCGGGAAATCGCGATAGGCGCTCCCTATCAATCCCATCCGATCAAACGATTGGTTGCCGTCGGGGTTCCTGTCGTATCTTTCCATCAGCAACAACGGAGGTCTTTATGCCAGCCTGGAATCAGCAATCCCCCACCCTGAAGAACCTGGAAGCCGCTTTCGCCGGCGAATCCATGGCCCATATGAAATACCTGCACTTCGCGGGCATCGCCCGGGCCAACGGCCATCCCGAGGTGGCCAAGGTTTTCGAGGAGACCGCGGCGCAGGAAATCAAGCACGCCTTGGCCCATGCCGAACTCCTGTACCCGAAAACCCTGGTCGATACGGCGCGTGCGCTGCAAATGGCGATCGAGGGGGAAACCTACGAGTATACCGAGATGTACCCCGGATTCCACCGCGACGCCGTGAAGGAAGGGAACTTGCCCGTGCAACGCGAGCTGGAGGAGCAAATGCAGGAGTCCAAGCAACACGCGGATCTGTTCCGGGCCACCTTGGATTTGGCGGCCAAGCGCTTCGCGGCCCTGGCCCGCATCGAGGAAAAGCACGCCAACCAATACCGCCGCACCTTATCCCAAGTACAAGGCTGAAAGGAGCTAATCATGAAGAAGTGGAAATGCATCGTTTGCGGATTCATTTACGACGAAGCCAAGGGCTTGCCCGAGGAGGGCATCGCCCCCGGAACCAAATGGCAGGACGTCCCGAAGGATTGGGCTTGCCCGGATTGCGGGACCCTGAAGTCGGATTTCGAAATGGTCGAAGCGGATGGATAGATCCGACCGCGGGGGGATAGTCATCGTGGGAACGGGCCTGGCCGGGTACGGCGTGGCCCGGGAATACCGGAAATGGGAAAAGTCCGGGCCGCTTACCCTGATTACCTCCGGCGATGGATCGTTCTATTCCAAGCCGATGTTGTCGGCGGCCTGGTCCGCGGGCAAATCCCCGGATCAACTGGTGGCCAAGCAGGCGCAAGCCATGGCTTCCGAGTTAGGGGCGCGAATCCTGACCGGGGAAACCGTTCTCGCCGCCGGTGCCGCGGGCAAGGCGCTTACCCTTTCCGGCGGCCGGACCATCCCTTACGACAAACTGGTTTTAGCGGTCGGCGCGCGCCCGCGCAAGCTCGCGATCCCAGATTCGTCAGGAGCCTTCGTACACTCAGTCAATGACCTGGAGGGTTACCGCGAGCTTCGGGCCGGGCTTCCTTCCGGCGGCCGCCTTCTGATCATCGGAGCCGGCCTGATCGGGTGCGAATTCGCCCATGACTTCGCGGTCGCGGGCCATCGCGTCACCCTTCTCTCCCAATCCCCCCTCCCCCTTCAAGGCCTGCTTCCCCCGGGATTGGCCCGGGCCCTGCGCTCCGCCCTGGAAGCCATCGGAGTGGCCTTTGTGGACGGCGATGCCCTGCAATCGCTGGCGCGCCACGGGGCCGACTTGCAAGCGCGCCTGGAGTCGGGCCGAGAGCTCGAAGTCGATTCCGTGCTTTCTGCCATCGGGTTCGATCCCGAGATCGGGCTGGCTCGCATGCTAGGATTGGAGGTCGGGCGGGGGATCGCGGTCAATGCCGGCTTGCGAACGTCCCAGCCGGATATCTATGCGGTGGGAGATTGCGCGGAGATGTCCGGCCGATGGCTCCCGTTCGTCCAGCCTTTGAGCCTTGCGGCCCGGGCCTTGGGCCAAATCCTGGCGGGCAAGGACGTCAGCTTAGCCTTTCCGCACATGCCGATACTCGTGAAGACACCGCGCTTTCCCATCGCCGTCCTGCCGCCCGCTTCCGGCGCGCAAGGTAATTGGTCGGAAGATTCGCAGCCGGGCGGGGCCAAATGCCTTTTCCGCGATAGCGATGGGCGCGTGCTGGGTTTCGCCGTAGGGGGAACGCATTATCCGGACCGGGTGGAACTGCTGAAATCGATTTCGGGAGGGGCGGCTATTTAGCGCCCAAATGCTTCGCCAACGCCCGCGCCCAATCGCGCAGCAGGGCCGATCGGAATCCGCCCTTTCGCCAAGCCACGGCGATGTTCCGATGCGGTTTCGGATCCCGGAAGGGAAGGTACCTGACGCTCCCCGCGGACCCCAACGGCACTTGCGCGGCTAGCCAAGGCATCAAGGTGGTCCCGTTCCCCGACCCGATCATCTGGCGCAAGGTTTCCAGGCTCGTGCCGCGGAAGTGGGGATGCTCATGCGCGCCCGCTGTCGCGCAAACCTCCAAGGCCTGGTCCTTGAGGCAATGCCCGTCTTCCAGCAAGTACAAGGTCTGGCCGGCCAGATCATCCACGCTCAAGCTGTGCTTACGCGCCAAAGGATGCTTCTCATGCACCGCCAGGCAGAACGGTTCCGTGAAGACGGGCTCGGATTCGAAATGCGCGCTTTCCACCGGCGTGGCGAGCACCGCCGCTTCGACCCGGCCGTCCTCCAACGCCTGCAACAAATCGCTCGTGCGCAGCTCGGAAAGGAACAATTCCACCTTGGGATAGAGCCGATGGGTAAAGGGGACCAAGGCCGGCATCAGGTACGGGGCCAAGGTCGGGATGACGCCCAGGTGCAGGGGGCCGGTTCGCGGATCCTTCAATGCCCGCGCGGCTTGGGCCATGCGATCGGACTGATCGAGGATGGCGCGCGCGAAGGGGAGCAGGTTTTCCCCGGCCGCGGTGAGGCGAACGCCCTTAGGCTGCCGTTCGAATAGGGAAAGGCCCAGCTCCTCTTCCAGCTTGCGGAGTTGGCCGCTCAAGGTGGGTTGGGAAACGAAGCACTTCTCGGCGGCCTTGCGGAAATGGCGAAGCTCGGCAACGGCCGCGAAGTATTGCAAGTCGCGGATGTTCACCGATTACAAGTTAGCAACGATACTCAGCTTTCCCCTTTGACGGCAAGCTTGGGTCGCACGTGCTCGAAAGCGGTCTTGGGTAGGGATTGCAAGGCGGCTTGGTCCTTCGCCAGCCGGTCGCGGGTCTCCGCATCCCCGGGTTCCCGGCCGAGCAGCCAGCCCTGCAAGGCGGGGTTGGCCGCTTCCGCGGATTGGAACGGGTATCCCTTGAGGAAAAGCGCCTCGATCATCCGGATGGGGCGCTTAAGCCTGCCGGCGGACCAGGGAGCGGTGGAAGGGGCCACCGAAGGCGTGAAGCCGAAATGGGCCGCGAAGCGGGCCATGGGAAGATGGACGCCCGAACCGCCTACGAAGGCTTTCAGCAAGCGGCTACGCGACTTTTCATACGCGATCTCGGAGGGTACGCCGCCCAGGAAGCGGAAAGCCCTCTGATGCCAATCGAAGAAGGCATCCAGATCGGGCCTTTCGCTCAGCTCGGCATAGATGCGGCCGGAGTGCTCCAGGGTCAGGGTGAAGAGATGGCATGGGCCCACCGAGGTTTCCACGCGTTCCAGATCGGCGACCGCGCGCATGCCCGGCTCCGCCGCATGGCCTACCTGCCCGCCCTCCTTGCGAAGCGAACGGATCTTCCGTTTCACCAGATCGTAGCTGCCCGCGTAACCTTCATCCTTGAGCCGGCGATAAACGTCCATGGCCCGGGATTCCGGCCGTTCGGAGAGTTGCGCGGCCACCTTGTCCAGGTAACTTGCGAGTTTCCCTCCGGGCGGAGGACGCGTACCTTCCGACAAGTATTTGCGTAGAGTGTTCCGGCTGACGCCCAGCATACGGGCGATTTTCCGACGCGAATAGCCTTCGCTGGCCAGGGCTTGCGCCGCTGCCACGTCCATTTCCGACCTCCCGCGTACAGGATGGATTCAGCCCCGGCCAAGTTGGGGAATCGGAGGGGGGACGTGGGCAGGCCGAATCGGATCGCCGGGATCCGGCTCGGAACGGCTATCGCCCCCCTACCGTTCGGGGCTCTATGGAAATGAAATATAGCGCGGCTTAGCTTACGCCGCGGCGCAATTCATAGGTCGGCGGATCGGAAAGAAAGACAAGTTGTAAAGATTCGCCACCGGGTATGAGTTTACGGAGCAAGGGCATGATGTGGGATTTGTAATGCTCGCGGATTTCCTCCGAGAATCCGTCCGCATCGATGGATTCCAGGATCTCCACGGTCTTGGTGGTGGAAGCGGAAGCGGCCGGCCGGGATTCGCGATGGACCACGACGGCCTTCTTTTCTCCGGGCTTACGGCCCCGGCGCGTGCGGCTTTCCTCGGAGATGAGTCCTTTTTTACGCAGCTGCGTCTTCATGCTGAAGAAGTGGGGCTTGGACAGCTCCTGGAACTCGAGCGCCTTGACCAGCTCCTCGTAGGTGCAGGAAGGATGCTCCTTGATGTACTGCTTGGCTTTCTCGTTCAGCTTCTTCTTCTCGATCTTCTTCAAAATGCGTTCCTTTTCTTCCGGTGAATCGCTGGTGCCTCCGCGGGATTTCTCGCCGATGGCGCCCTGTAGGAAAAGGGCGTTGACGTCCCTGGAGACGGCGCGGACGCGATCTCTTTCTTCCCGCGCGCGGATGGCCTGCTCGACTTCATTGAAATGCTGACGGGCGACCGCCGAATCGCCTGTCAGGACCTGGAAAGCTTCGAAGTCCTTCCCAGGATTGTTTTTTAGGAATACATACACTTTTTGTTTAAGCGGATTGTTGAAAAGCAAATCCGGCTTTTCTTTGGCCAGCATGGTATTCATATTCGTTGGACCTTGAAATTGCGCCGTAAATCCGGCTTTCAGAAGGTTTAAGCTTGAAAGAATGAATTTACAATTTTCCGGGCGGAATTCAATTAGTGAAATCCCGACCTCTCCGATTAACTATTTTTGCATCATGACCCTTCAGGATCCCCACGGCAGAGTGATGCGGAAGCTACGCGTCCAATTGACGGATGCGTGCAATTTCCGGTGTTTCTATTGCATGCCCGAGGGAACCCGGTTCCACCCCTCCGCGGACCTGCTTCCCCCCGAAGAAATCGCTTTGGTCTCCCGGATCATGAACGGAATGGGTATCGAAGAGGTGCGTGTCACCGGCGGCGAGCCGACGGTGCGCCCGGAGTTCGATCGCATCATGTCTCTCCTAGGGGAAATCCCGTGGTCCAAATTCGGGCTCACGTCCAACGGTTTCCTCCTCAAATCCAAGTTGCAGATGCTGAAGGCGCTTAACTGCCTGCACCTCAATATCAGCCTGGATAGCCTTGATCCGGAACGGTTCCGCGCCATCACGGGAAGCCCGCGCCACGATGAGGTCTACGCTTGCATCCTGGCCGCGCGGGAAATGGGATTCGACGTGAAAGTGAATGCCATCGTATTCCGCGGAATGAACGATGATGAGCTTCCGGCCTTCGCGCGTTTCTCGGCCGAACACGGGATCGAAGTCCGCTTCCTGGAATTGATGAAGGTCGGCCCCGCGGATGCCCGTCATGGCGAATTGTTCGTTTCCGCGGATGAAATGCTGGCCCGCCTCCGGGAACGGGATGAACTTATCCCGGTGAACGTCCCGGTCGACTCGACCGCCTTTTCCTACCGCACGGCCGCCGGGGGGCGCCTCGGCTTTATCGCCTCGGAATCCAAACCCTTTTGCGGCGCCTGCTCGCGCCTCCGGCTTTCGGCGACGGGGCGTCTGCGCGCCTGCCTTTTCTCCGAGGCCGGATTGGAATTGCGCGGCAAGGACGCATTCGACTATCCGGAAATCCTGCAGCGGGTCATGGCGCTAAAGCCGGAAGGCCGCCTCCCCCGCATCCTCCAGCCTATGAACCAGATCGGCGGCTGAACCGCCCCGGACGGTTCACTCCTCGCCGAACCCCAAGCGCGTGTCCGAACCGATACGGAAGTAATAGAAGGGCGCTTCGCCGTCCAACCCGCCCAATCCCACCCGTAGCGATCCGAATGGGGTCGCATAACCGGCTTGGGCTTCCCAATGGGCACGCCCCGGAAACGAAATACCCAGCACGGACCGGCGCATGCGCTGCTCCGGGAAAAACGCCTTTCCGTAATTGCGCCAGGCTCCCGCGGAAACCTTCAAACCGCCGCGGCCCCAGACCGGCGCGTATTCCGCGCGGACGTCCTGGAAGCGCGCGGAATGCAGGAAGCGGAGGAAATAATCATCCTGGAAGCTGAAGGCATCGATGCGGCCGGCTTGCATCAGATCGAAGGCCGCCGCGTCCTTGAACAGGTCGTCCTCCGTGGCCGTGGCGACGTCCTGGTCGGACCAATAATATTGGTGTATAAAGCGGAGGTCCTTCCAGGCCAGGCGCAGGCGGGACTCGGCGCTCGAGAAAGGTTCGCGCGGGACGCCGCTCGTGACCACCGGATAGATGTAACGGAACCTGCCCGTCAGGGAGACCGGCTGGAAGCCGTCCCTCCCGGCCGCGCCCAGGCCCAGGCGCAGGTTTTCGATGAAATCGATCGACTTGAGGGAGTCCGGCGGCGTATCGCTTAGGCCATCGGCACCATGGAACAGGACCAGGCTATCCGATTCCAATATGGATTCGCTCCGGAAATGCGGCGAAGGGCGCAGGTCCAGGAATCCCTGCAGCAGATGACGTCGATAGCGGATGGGAAAGGGAAGCGCTCCCATGGCATCGGCCGCGGAGGTTTGGAACGGCATTCCCATATCGGCCTGGGTATAGGTATAACCCAGGCCTAACCGCATTGGCCAAGGGTAGATGGGGGCGATCGCGAAATTCCAGGCGAATCCCGGCCGGTTCCCTCCCAGCAAGGCGCCCACTTCGGCTTCGACGGGGATGTAGAAAGGCTCGCTCCACAACAGGCTGCCGAAAACTTCCGGCGGCCGCTCCCGCATGTCGTCGCCCGCCACCAAGGCGTTCCACCCGGCCCGGAACCGAAGCTTGGATCTTTCGCGCGCATCGAAAACGAGCAAGGCTTTTTCTTCCGCATTGCCTTTAGCCCATTCCACGTCCAGATCGCTGTAGTAGCCGGAACCGGTCAAGGCTTCAATGGCCTCTTCCCCCGAGCTGTCCCCTTCCCCGCTTTCGGAAACGCGTAGGATGTCGAGGAGCAACTGGTGTCCGCCCGGGGCCAGTGGATTGACTGACATCCGGTTCAGGCTCAAGTTCCCTTCGCCCGTGGCATGCGCCGCCGCCGGCGCGGTTGCAGGAGCGGCGGATAGAGCGGTCTTCAAGACGTCCATCGAGCGCAAGGCCGACGTGTAACCGAGATCGATCCAACGGGCTGGATCTGCCTCATCGGCGTCGAATCCGGGGCCGGGATCGAGTTCGATCCGGAGCGCCCGGGCCGCAAGCCCGTTCGGGGAAACCTCCGCGTCCTGGGCCTCCGCCATGGCCTTGGCGCGCAGGGCCAAGGAATCGGTCCAAGGCAGAGCCGAAGATTGCAATGCGGGCGGCCGCAGGCGCCGACCCGGCTCGATGAGGATGATGCGATCGCAGGCGAAGGGCAGTTTCGAAGTCATGACCGCATGTCCGGTAAGCAGGGATCCGGAGGCGCAGGGCCATAGCCTGGGCCGTTGCCGGACCGCATCGGCGGGAAGCAAGGAACCCTTCAAAATGGTTTGCAGGCTGCCCTCGGTGAGCACCGCTTCCTGGGCCGCATTCAAATCGGAAACCTGCACGGCCAATCGGCGGGGCGTTGTCTTCAGGTCTTCCACCGGTCCCGCGGGGCCATCATGGGTCAAGCGGGCGATGGCCCAGGATAGGTGCAGGTATTCGCCCGGATCCTCGCCGGCGACCTCGTTCCATTTCAACGCGCGCGCCTGTAAGGCATCCACGCTCAAGGGCACGTCCCATTGGGGGGGATCCCTGCCGTCGGGAAGGTAGGCCCGTTCCTCTATCGCCCGCTTGGCGGGAAAAGGGCGGAGCAAGGGTTCCAAGGGATTGGCCCGGAACCAGGATTCCATGGCTCCGGCATCGTACCCCAAGGCCCAGGCCGCGCCCACGGCCACGGCTTTGGATTCGGCCAAGATGGCGTCAGGCGCCAAGCCGTATTGCTCCAACGCCTTCAGCACTCCGATATAAGCGTAAACCAACTTGCTGTCGGCGCTCAGGAAGAGAACGGCGCGATAATGGGGCGGTTCCGAACGGGTTCGCGTCGGCCCGGGACGGGGCCGGGCGGAATCCTGTGGATTCCGGGCGGAATCCCGTGGGTTCCGGTCGGAATCCAGCGGCGCAGGAGGTAACACGCGGGGAACGGTATCCGGGCGGGATGCGGTGTCCGCGTTGGGCGACGAAGTGTCGAGGAAAACGAAGGCGCGCGCGGGCAAGCACGTAGCCAGGATCCCCGCAGCCAAGGCCGCCACGCGGGCGAAACGGTTGCGGCCGGATTGCGGCTGCGTGGCGCGCGGGAAAAAGGATGGCATGGCGTGTCCCAATATCATACCAAATCGGCGCATGACCAAGCGCTTTTTTATAGTTTAAGGCCAGGCCACGACGAAGCCGACCGCATGCCCGCCCTCCTCGCCTACATCACCGCTCCGGATCGAACCGAAGCCCTTCGCATCGGGAAAGCCCTGCTCGAAGCGCGCTTGGCCGCTTGCATCAACGTGATCGATGGCATGCTCTCCATGTACTGGTGGCAAGGGAAACTCGAAGAAGCGCAGGAGTGCGTTCTGCTCGTTAAGACCAGCGACTCCCGCCGGGAAGAACTCGTCGCCATGGTGCGCGATCTCCACGGATACGAGGTGCCATGCGTGGTGTTCTGGCCCTTGGCCGGAGGGAATCCGGAGTACCTCGCTTGGATCGAGAAGGAGTGCGGCGGTGCCTAGGTTGTTCATCGCCCTGGCTTTTCCCGAAGCCGTAAAGGAAAAGCTTTCCGGGATCTCCGCCGGGATCCCCGGCGCCGATTGGGTGGAACCGCAACAATACCATCTTACCTTGCGCTTTCTAGGGGAAGTGGACGGGCCGGTTTTCCTGGATCTGCGCGAAGGCCTCATGTCCCTATCGGCGCGCTCCTTTTACCTGGGCTTGCGCGGGTTGGGCGTTTTCCCCCCGCGCGGAGCGCCCGAAACCTTGTGGGTGGGAGTCGAACGCAACGAAGAATTGAAGAGCCTGCGGAACAAGATCGAAAGCCTCCTGGTCCGCCGCGGACAACCTCCGGAGACCCGCAAATTCCATCCCCATGTATCCTTGGCCCGCGTCCGCGCTTCCCGGCCCGAATGGGTCGGCGCGTTCGTGGCCGGACATTCGCTTTTTTCGGTTCCCGAAATCGCGGTGCAATCCTTCGCCTTATTCTCCAGCAAGCTGACGCCCGACGGGGCCGTGCATACTTTGGAAAGGGAGTATCCCTTGGAAGGCATCCTGGATGCCGAAGGGCGCGAAGGCGATTAGCGCAAGGCGGTCAGATGAAGTCGCGCTTGCCGAACCACAAGCTGGCGATCAAGAGATAGACCCCGATGAAAGCCATTCCGTACAGGCTGGTATAAAGCACGTAATGCGGAGGGATGGGCAATTCGTAAACTACCCGGCCGCGGATGTTGAAATTCTCCAGGTTGGGGATCATGAAATAAACAGCGTGGATCAATTTCCCGGTGAACGGTGTGATCACCGGCGTGCCGGGAAGGCGTTGCCCGTATTTGCGGATGAATTCCAGGTGGTTGAGGATGTCTCCGGAAAGGTGCCCGGCCACGTAGACGCCCAAGGTGAACAAGGCGCTCAAGGTGGGCGTCGAAAAGGCGGAAAAGAGCAGGGCCGCGGACGTGACGACGGCCATCTCCATGAAGGTGAGATAGATGGCGGTGAGCAAAGAAGGCGTAGGCCGAACGTTGATGCACCGCAGCAGGATGAAGAAGACCAAGGTCATGATGGCGAGATTCAACGCCAACACCATCAATAGGCCCAGGTATTTGCCCACGATGAAATGCCAGCGCGGCAAGGGTTTGGCCAGCAGGGTCAAAATGGTTTTGCGCTGGATTTCCTTCTGGATCAGCCCGATGCCGACGAAGATGGACATCAATAATCCCGCGATGGACATCACCGCCAGGGTGAAATCCTTGATGACATTGACCCGGGCGAAGACCGACCACTCCCCCAACAGGAGCGAGAAAAGGATTAGCCCCAAGGTGAACAGCACCAGGTTGTAGAGGATCTTGTCGCGAACCGTTTCCCGGAAGGCGTTGACCGCGATGATGAGGATCGATTTCATACGCTTTTGGCGACCTCCTTGGCCAGCACGTCCTCCAGGGAATGGCGGTTGCGGCCGACGGATTCCACGGTCAGGCCTTGGGACAGGGCCCATTGCAAAAGGTTCCTTTGCGAGGCGGCGTCCGGGCAGGAAACGGTGCGGGCATCGAGCAAGGTACCGGTACCCGGCGGAAGCGTCCCCGGCGCGGCCGATAGGACTACGACGTAGTTCGCCGCTTCACCGGCCAGCACTTCATCCACCGTACCCTGCCGGGCGATTTTGCCGTCCACGACCATGGCCAAGCGCGTGCAGATGGCCTCCACGTCGCTCAGTACGTGGCTCGAATAGAATACCGTGATGCCTTGGGAGTGGAGGCTTTTCAGGAGTTCGCGCACGTCGCGGCGGCCCAAGGGATCGAGGCCCGACATGGGTTCGTCGAGGACCAAGAGCTTTGGTTTCGACAGCAGGGATTGCGCCAGCCCGATACGTTGCAGCATCCCCTTGCTGTAGGTCCGCAGCTTTCGGCGCATGGCTTCGGGCTTTAAACCTACCATGGACGCCACTTCATCCACCCGGGTCCTGAGCGCCCTCCAGGGAAGCCCGGACAATTGCCCGTAGAACCAAAGGAATTCGCGACCGCTCAGGTAATCGTAGAAGTACGGCTGCTCGGGCAGGAAGCCCACCTCGGCCCGGCTAGAGGCCTTTCCCGCCGACTGGTCCATCAAGGTCGCCGTGCCGGCATCGGCCTTTAGCAAGCCTAACAGGATTTTGATCGTCGTGGATTTGCCCGCGCCATTGGGCCCGATGAACCCGAAGAGATCGCCGGGGAGCACCTCGAAGCTGACGCCGCGCAGGGCCTCCACCTTCTTCATCCAAAACCCGATTCGGTACGTCTTGGCGAGATCCCGGACCTGGATCATGAAGCGCGCCTTTCCGGTAGCACCTGAGTAAGGGTTCCCGATCGATTCAGGGGAATGCTTAATCGCGTCCGCGCCGCGAGAACTTCCGCCAGTAGATAATGGCCCTCCCGGCTACGTAGCAGAAGATGCCCAAGAAGAGCAGGCCCCGGCCCAAGACCCGCGGGTTGAGGGAGAAGTCCCGGTGCGAGAAGAATTCCCGGTTTCCCGTGCGATCGAGGACCAGGCAAAGGGCCGCGAAAATGAGGGCGATAACGCCGGTAGCCACCAGGTACCAGCTGAGGGTCGCCAAACCGTCCCTGCCGTCGAGGGAGCGGTAAGCGGAAGGATCGAAGGGCGGCTTTTCCTGGGAAGGGGGATCGGCATCTTGCATGCCCGGTAATATAACAGGCGAGACCGGGCCTGGCCATGCTCCGTTGTCGCATGGTCGCATTATAAGATGCCCGCTTCAGCGGTTCAAGTCTTCAGGTAAAACCCGCTGTCCCCCGAATTGTTCAAGCACCCAAATGGCCTGGTCCAGGCGGGTGGACTTCCTCTGCCGGGCGAGGGACTCGGCTCCCTGCAGGATCAAGGGCAGGGACCGGACGAGATGGAACTTCCATTGCCCGTCTTCTTTCATGAAATGGAAGACGGGGACGTTGGGCGCTTCGGCCAAACCGATGGTCCCTGTGGATCCCCGCACGATCGACTCGCCCAGTTCGCTCTTGATAAGGCTTTTCCGCACCGGCCCGTTATGCACCACCAACTTGTTCAGCAGCGAGGCCGGGCGATCATCGAAGGCCGGATTCAGGCGACGCTCCACGCGCAAGGCCAGGATCGCCAGGATCTCGAAGAAGGGCCGTTCCTGGAGATAGGCCACCGGCTCGGTCCGCGAGGCCCGGCGGATATCGTCGATCCAATCCAGGGATTCGCGGGTCAGGTATCGGGGCAAGGAATCGGCCCGGTCGGCCTGGACTTCCTGGCGGAACCGCAAGAAGAACGCATCCAGATCCTTACGCGCGCCGGGATCCTCGGGAGGCAAGGGTTCGGACGACCCGCAACCCGAAATGGACAACAGGCCCGCGAACGCGCCGGCCGCCAGGGCCGAACGGAACGCGATCATACGCCCGCCGCCAGCCTTGCCTTGTAGATGCGGACCTTCTTCTCCCAAATGCGCTGGTTGAATTCGTCGTCGGCGCGGAACTTCTTGATCTTGAAAGCATCCAGCAACTCGGAGATGGCCC